>NZ_AJQF01000283.1:0-39282 GCF_000261705.1 Bradyrhizobium genomosp. III
CCAGGGCCGCTCAATCGCGGCCCTTTTTATTTCGTGGGCCAGACGGCGAAGCGTTCTCTGGCCCTGACGTTCCTCGCGACAGCGTCTTCTTACGCCGGCGTCTTCTCCGCGGATATCCGGCAAGCAGCTTTACCGCTATCGCTGAGCACTCCCCTTCCCTTAAGCAAAACCGTTTTGTCGCCAGGCAGGCTGCCAAGCGATGCGAGGAACGATTCAAGAAAGGGTGAGTTCGATTCTCAAATTCAAGAAAACAAATTCAAGAGATATGAAGAGGTAACCCGATGACACGATCCGTGGAGGAGTTGAGACGCGAGTCCGAGCGCAGCCGCGCGGAGCTGGCCGCGACGGTGGGGCGATTGAGGGAGCAGATATCGGACACCGCCGATGACATTCGCCACAAGATCTCGCCGCAGCACATCAAGTCCGAAGTTACCGAATACGTCAGCCATAAGACCCAGAGTTGGGTTGACGGGCTCAAGCAACAGATCATGGACAATCCGATGCGCGCAGTGGCTGCGGGCGGCGCAATCGGTATCCCGCTGCTCCGCTTGGTGCGAGGCACGCCGCTGCCACTTCTCATGATCGGCGCCGGACTGGCCCTGACGTCGAAGACGGTGCGGGATCGCGCTGCAGACGTCACCGGCCCGGTCATGGACAAAGCGGAACACATGCTTGGGGACGTGACGGAGGGCGCCCGAGCCGTACAGGGTGACGCTAAGGAGACGCTGTCGTCCGCCCAAAGCCGAGCCGCCGGGATGGCTGCTGACGTGCAGGACAAGGCCGCTGGTCTCGCCTCTGACCTGCGGGCGAGCGCAGCGCAGGCTGCCAGCTTCGCAAGTGAAAAGCTGAAGAGCGGCATGGACGCCGCCAAGGATGCCGCTGCGAACGCGCCTGAGCAGGCCCGACAGACCATCGGCGACAATGCCGCCCTGATTGGGGGCTTGGGCATCGCGATCGGCGCCATCATTGCTGCCGCTCTTCCTGAGACCAAGGCTGAAGCCAAGGTGATGGGCCGGGCAAGCGACGGAGTGAAGCAGGCTGCGGCCGCTGCAGCGCAATCCGGATTCGGGGCGGCGAAAGATGCGGCTACATCCGCAGCCGACGCTGCGACGCAAAAGGTCGCCGAAGCCGATCTTGGCAGCCATACCAGCCGTATGACGCGGAACATGGCGGACACATTGAAGGAGGCAGCCGAAGACGTGGTCAAAGCTGCCTTTAGCCCCTCTCAAACCAACACTTGAAGGAATACCATCATGAGCGATTTGGACCCACACAACGTCACCCAATTCGGAAAGAACCAGGACAAGGGCGCCGCGAAGGACTTGAAAGAACAGCTTGGTGAGGTCGGAGCGGAGATGAAGCAGCGCGCCGGCGATGCTTTCCAGGCATCGGCCGGTCTTGCACAGGATAAGTTCGGCGAGGCCGCGGATGCAGCGAAGGGCGTCGCAGACGGGGCCGTTGACCAGATCCAGAGCCAGGCCCGCGAGCAGCAGCGGTCCGGCGCCGAATTCATCGAGCGCCTGGCGGGCAACATTCGCGAAGCCGGCCGCGCGTTTGAGGCAGACGTGCCTTTCGCGGCCCGGGGGATCGATTCCGCCGCCGACTATGTCGAGGACGCTGCGCAGAAGATCCGGGAAGGGAGCTTCAGAGATCTCCTCCAGGGTGCGACCGATTTTGCCAAGCGTCAGCCCGCCGCCTTTCTCGGGATATCGGTGCTGGCAGGGTTCGCGGCCGTCCGCTTCCTCAAGGCATCGGGCGAGCGCTCGTCATCCTCTCAGCAGCGCGACACGACAGAGAGATCTTCGTCGTCGCAACACGGTCAGAGGCCGGGCGGTTCGTTCTCGGCGGGACAACAAACCTGGTCTCAGGGCTCTATGCAGCGTAGTTCTGATACGAAACAAACCTCGTCGGCACAGGGCAGCAACGTACCATGAGCATCGAGCGCAATATCAAAACCAGCCAGGGCGAATTCAGGGCTGTCTCGACGCTGCTCGGCGACGCCCTGTCGCAGTTCGCCAAGCTCTTCCAGAATGAAATGGACCTGGCAAAGGCGGAGCTCGGCGAGAAGCTTCAGAAGATCGGTGGGGCGTTAGGCCTGATTGTAGGTGGCGCCGTTCTGGTGATCCCGGCGATCATCATGGTGCTGTTCGCCTTGTCCGCCGCGTTGATCTCGGCCGGATGGTCGCCGGCTGTCTCCTATCTGACCTCGGCAGTAATTGCGGGGGTCATCGCCGCCGTACTGGTTGCTATCGGCGTCAACCGGCTCGATGCGCGTCAGCTGACCCCTCGGGAAACGATCAGCCAGCTCGAAAAGGATAAGGATACGGTGAAGGGGATGGTGCGATGAGCAGCGCAAAGAGCAGCTTTATAGACAGTTTGGTGACCGCCGCCCGGGAAAACCCGCTCGCCGCCGCGCTGATCGGAGGCGGAGCGCTCTGGTTGCTCGCGGGCGACCAGAGGCTGAAGAGTGCGGCGCGATCGGCGACGGAGGCCGTTGCATCCGCCGCCGATGCTGGGACGAGTGGTCTCAGGTCGGCGGCATCCGCGGTCAAGCAGACCGTGGCGCCTCCGACCGCACCTGAGATGGACGACCACGGGTCGATGGGCGCCGGAGACACGTTTCAGGGCGCGACCGCTGCCGCTTCCGATGCGATGGCGGGAGCTGCCGACAGCGTGCGCGACCGCTTCGACGAGGGAGTCGCCTTTGCACGGGAGCAATTCAACAAACTCGGCAGTTCGTTTCCCGACAGACCGACCGTCAACAGCGCGAAATCGTCACTTACGGATGTGCTCGAGCGGCAACCTCTCGTTCTCGGGGTCGTGGGTATCGCGATCGGTGCAGCGGTTGCAGGCTCGTTTCGCGCGTCCGATATCGAGAACAAGTACGTCGGCGACGTCAGCGACGATGTGAAGGCGGATTTGAATCGACGCGCCGGTGCCGTCTCGCAAGCTCTGAGGGAAGCTTCGGACACCGTCGTCGCGGAGATAAGCGACACCGGTGCCGAACTTGTGGACCGCCTCAAGCAAACTGGCTCTGATGTTGCCGCCGCTGCGCGTGCGGAGGTGAAGTCCCCTTCATAAGTGATATCGCAGGAGCCCGATGGCGACCGCGCGCTCCTGCGATCCGAGATGGTCGCTCAGCAAAAAGCCTGAATTGATGCTCTTCAAATCGCGCGCCTTTGTCGGCCGGCGAAGAGGCCATACACAAAGAGCACGATGATGGCGCCGACCACGGCACCAACGAGTCCGGCACCCTCTCCTGGACGGTACCAGCCAAGAGCTTGGCCGAGATAGGTTGCAACGAAGGCGCCGACAATGCCGAGAATGGTGGTGAGAATGAACCCTGATGGTTCGTTGTCACCCGGCATGATAAATTTTGCGATCACGCCTGCGATAAAGCCGATGATGATCGTCCAAATAATTCTCCTTCGAATAAACGACCCGTTCAACTGCTATTAGGCTGGTAGACGCCCCTCAGGCGTATACTTGTCGATCGCCTGGGGCAGCTCACGCGATAACCTTGCGAGAATTTCTTCTTGAGAGAGCCCGGTCTCCTTCTCGAGCTTGTCCAAGACGTCGGGCCCGATTGCTTCCCGGAGCTGCGGAGGCGAGATTTCCTTGTTCGGCCCAGAACTGACCCAAGACTTGGCCGTGTCTCCATGGCCGTTCTGGTTGAATTTCTCCAGGAGTTCGCCAATTCCTCCTTGCAGCAGGCCCCCAACGCCTGCGCCGCTCAACATACCTGTAAGATTTCCGAGAAGGCCGCCGAGCGGCTGCTGGGGGTTGGCTGGCTCCAGCGATCCGGCGCCCGGCCCTCTAAGCAATTCCGCGAGCTTGTCTCGATTTTGATACCCGGCGATCGCCAGCATTCCGAGAAGTGCGGTCATGGAGGGCATTCCGCGGCTCATCTTAGGACTCCTCAACAGGTTAAACACTCGAACTCGGGGAAGACAGCTGAGTTCCTAACGCCCGGCAGACAGGACGATGGACGCGGGCTCCCTTGGCACTCGGCGCGCCTCGCTTCTGGCCATCACCCGCTGCGTATCCCAAACGATGACTGCGCAGTCGGAACGTTTAGAAGAACGGCGGGTTCGGCTTAGCGCCGCGCCGCTTTCGGGGCGCTTGCCTTATAGGGCCGCCATGTCTAATGCGGATCGCTCCTCGTCCTGGGAAGATGAAAATGTCCCAGCCGCCGCCAGTCCGGCCTCGACCATCTTATCGCTGCAGATTGGCGTCGTCATCGTAGCTGCGCTCTATTTCGCAAGGGAAGTGCTTGTACCGATCACTGTCGCGGTTCTTCTATCATTCGTCCTCTCTCCACTGGTGAACTTCCTTCGACGGTTGCGGTTTGGCCGTTCCAGCTGCTGGGCGAGCAACTGGACGATGCGTGACCCCAATCCGCCGGGCTCTGCCCCCTCGGGCAGCGAACGAGACCGCAATGTGGCCGGGCCTGTCGCCGGGAAAAGCGTACTTCAGCGAGTTCGTGACAAGCTCGTTCGTGATCATGCCGATCGCGAGCGCATGGCTGCTGGCCAGGTCGATGTCCTCGCAGACCACCTGAAATGCAATCGGCCCGGGAGGCGCCAAAGACTGGAAGACCTTCTCCACGACGTTGTTCAAAAAGAAGCGCATGTTCACGGAGCTCGAATCCCGCTTTGGCGAGAGATGGTCGTAGGCCTCCGCCATCACCTGCAGGCGACGCGCGGTGGCCTCCAGCGCGGCCGCGACTTCCGAACCGCCATGTCTCGCCTCCAGCCTAATCATACCGCCAAGGATGCGAGGTTGTTCTTCGTCCGGTGAGCCATCTCCTGCAGCAGCAGGGCCTTCGTCTTGTCCGCCAAAACCACCCGCCCCAGCTCGGAGCGTTGGAATTCGGCGACGGCGGCCGTTCCGGCTGCGGTGATGGCGAAGAGAGCGTTAGTCGCCAAGTAGTCCATGCCGTTGTTGCCGGCATAGCCGACGTAGGCACCGACGGCGACCGCGATGATGACTGCGAAAATTCCAGAGCCGCGGTCGAAGACCAGGCCCGAGAGAAACACACCGGGAAGCAGCAGGAAATATCCCGGCGAACCCGTCTGCATCTGCAGTGCCATCTGCAGGACGGCGCAGCCCAGCATGATGCACGTCGAAATGGCGTACCTGGCTACTGTCGGAAGCCCATGCTCCAGGACGAGAGGGAAGAGCCTGTTCATGGACCGAGAACCGCCAGCCACGCATGCCCGTTCCTCACTACGGCGCGTCGGCTCCAGGCCACGGGACCAGCTCTCTCGCAAGCTGCATCAGAGCCGGGAACGACCGCAACGTTGCGCCGTTCGAATGTGAGACACTAAATCCACAAGAGCCACCAGTGAGCGTACTTCTCGTCGAAGACGATCCTCTGATCCGCGAATTCGTCGTCGATGCCCTGCGCGAGGCCGGCTATCACGTGATCCATGCGAGCACGGGAGAGGAAGCGCTCGCTTGGTGCGACCGCCGCGTCGCGGATGTGCTGATCACCGACGTGAGGCTACCCGGACAGGTCGACGGGTGGCAGATCGCGGAACGCTGTCGGGAGCAGTACCCGAATTTGCCGGTCGTCTACGCGACCGGCTTCTCGCCGGTCCCGCCTCGCCCGGTCCAAGGCAGCCGTATCGTGAGAAAGCCCTTCCACCCGGACGAGATCGTGCGGGTGGTCAAGGAATTCGACCGAGTGAGGGGTGCGCCGCCGGGTTAGCGATCAACCGGCGGACCTTCGGAATTTCAGCGGGGTTGGACGCGGAAGGTTCAAACTTCCTTCACGCAGGAACGAAGGCTCCAGTGCCAAGTTTTCCCAATGCCCCTGCCCCAGGGGCGAACCCCGTACTGGCCCCAGCTCATAGCCCCCTAGCCCCCAGAGCTGGGGCCTTCTCTGTACGGGTCTTTCAGAAAAGCTCTAGAGAAATCGCTCGAGACTATTCGCCGGCCGCGGGAGCGGCGGAATCCTGGGCGCCGAGCAGCTTCAGCGCCGTCTCGATTTTCGAAAGCACCGCCTGGATCTCGGCCCGCTCGTTCGGACCCGGATCGGTCTCGAGACGAGCGAGCAATTGCTCTTTCTGAGCTAGGAGCTTCGCAACAGCCGACATCTCATCATCCCCACAGGAAATCGACCGAGAAAGGGCCGCTCGAGAGCGGCCCTTTCGTAGTTCACCAGCTTCGGGTGCCGAAGCTGAAACCGATGCTCGGCCCGCCGCCGTAGTAGCCGTAGCCGCGATCGTAGTAGCCGGGACCGCCGTAGTAGCCGTAGCTCCGGCGGACCACATACCCGTCGTCCCCGCCGTAGTAGCGCTGGACGTAGCGCGGGCCGCGGGTCCGGTAGCAGCGACCGTACTCGTCACAGACGAGCCGGACCTGCTCGGTGCCGCCAAGCTCGGCCGATGCGATGGCCGCAGGTGCGAGCGGGGCGGCATTCGCCGACGCCGCCATCAGGGTCGCCGTGAGCGCTCCCAACACGATAGTCTTCATGGTTCTTCTCCTCCGTTGCGAGATCAATCGATCTCTTCGATGACGCGACGCTCATGGGGTTCGACGATGTAGGTGCGGCTGTCCCGGTTGATGTACCGGTACTCGCGAAGGGTCGGAGCATCCCGATAGACCTCTTCAGGGAACGCCTCGATCTCCACGCCTTCCGGCACGCGCTCGCCGGTCCGGAGCTCGGTCCGGACCGAGCTGCCGGTGGTCACCCGCTTCTCGCGCTCGACCGGGCGCGCCTTCGCGTGCTTGCGGGCGACCTCGCGATCGCGGTCGCTGAACGTCACCTTGCGCTGCTCGGTGCGCGCCGGCGCCGACGCGGTCGAACGGCCCGAGTACGGCAGGACGGTCACGATCTTGTAGGTCGATGGTTCGATGATCACGATCTCATCCTTCACCAGGACGAAGTTGTAGCCCCGATACTGCGGCACGATCTCGACGACCTCGGCCGGCAGCGGCTGCAGCCGGACGTCGCGCGGGACGACGGTGCCCACCGACAGGGAGAAGTTCACGTTGGTGAGAGGCTGCACGTTCAGGTGCGAGATTGACGTGCTGATGCGGGTCCGCTGCTGGTCGTTGATGTTCACCGACGCATTCACGTTGGTGTTCGACGAACGATCCGCCGTGTTCTGCTGATTGTTCGGCTGCTGCGCGGTTTTGGTCGAGCCGCTACCCGGGGGCGACTGCGCCTGGTTAGTGCCGGAAGCCGGCGGATTGGCGCTCTGCGTCGTGCTAGACGGCGAGTTGGTCTGCGCCTGGTTGGACGGCGTCGTGGACTGGTTCGTCGGCTGATTGGTCTGCGCCTGGTTCGTCGAGTTGCCCGAGGCGGGCGCCTGGGTGGTGTTGGTGCCTGACCCGGAATTGGACGGCGGGCTACCAGCGGTCTGGTTGGTCGATGATGGCGACTGGCTCTGAGCCGAGTTGCTCGAGGGAGTGGTCTGAGCCGAGCCCGATGAATTCGAGGGTGTCGACGTCGGAGAGGACGGCGTCGCCGTGGAGTCCTTTTGCTGCGTTGCGGACGGAGTGGAGCTCGACGTGCTCGGAGATGATTGCGCGAATGCCGAAGTCGCGATGGCGACGGCAGCGGTCGTTGCCAAGAATAAACGCTTGTTCATCTCTGAAACCTCCTAAAAGCAGACGTCGGTTAACCCGAAGGGCCGGTCTCGGTTCCGTTTCGGGAAAATTCGGCAATTTCTTCCGCAGGCCGGATAATTCGTGCTGTAGCGAAATGGCACGACGGGTTAGTGGGGCGGGAACAACCGGAACTTCGACGAAGAATCTCCGTTGGCAGTGACTACCTGCGAACACTGAGGAGGACATCATGAAGAAGCTGATCGTGTGCGGCGCGCTCGCCGCTTTCGCCCTCGGCACCCAGGCCGCCAGCGCCGCCGAGTTCTACATCGTGCGCGATGCGACCACCAAGAAGTGCACTGTTGTCGACAGCAAGCCGACCACGACCACCACCACGGTTGTCGGCAATGGCGTCTACAAGACCAAGGTCGAGGCCGAGTCGGCTGTCAAGACCACCAAGGTCTGCACCGAGCAGTAAGCGACCATTCGCGGGCCGACAGGCCCGCGAACTACTGACAGCAATTGGAGGAGAAAATGCCCGTTTTGATTCTTTGGGCCGTTCCCGCCGTTCTCGTTGTTGGCGGCGTCGGCTATTTCCTGGTTCATATGCACTAAACTACTAGCTTTCGCACCAACGGCCCGTCCGTCTCCCCGGACGGGCCGTTTCTGTTTGGCGGGCGTGATCGAACCTCAAAGAAAAAGGGGCCTCCGATGGGGGCCCCTCAATCCGAGAATGCTTGGTCCCTCAGTTGTAGTCCGAATACTTGAACTGCGGCAGCGCCTTCAGCTGCTCCTTGTTGCCGCTCATCACCGCGTGGTCCGGGACCCAATCGTTCGTGTTGCGGTTTGTCGTGCTAGTCGAAGCCGCGCCGGTGGTCGTCGTCTCGCGCGTAGTGGTCGAGTTGCCGGTCGAGCTGGTCCGAACCGGCTCTTCGACGAATTTCAGCTTGTCCATCGAGACCGCGATGTCGTGCTCGCCCATCCCGAGGAAACCGCCGATACCGATCACCACAGCATTGATCTTGCCGCTCTTGTCGACCAGCAGTTCGTTGATGTCGCCCAGCTTCTCGTTGGCCTCGTTATAGACGTTCAGGCCCATGAGCTTCGAAGCGCGCCAATTGTCCTTCAGCATCATCTTGTCGGCGGGTTGTGCGGTGGCCGCCGGCGCGGCGCGGTCGGCCGGCTGAGCGGATTGCGCGAACGCGGCGCCGCCGATCACGGCAGTGCTCAGCAGAGCGACGGCAAGAAAGCTTTTCATCGAATTTTCTCCTCCAGGTGACGCACCCGTTCGGATGCCCGCCCCAACGCGTATGATTGCCGCTTGTTCCCAGATCGGAACGTGCGACGATCTCTTCGATCCTGCGCGCTCGGATGCGCCTCAGGCGAGACAGCCTCCGCGAGCGACCAGCTCGCGATAGCTTTCTTCGTAGCGGCGGGCCATACGGTCGGCTGCAAATCGCTCTTCGAAACGGGCGCGGATCCTACTCCGATCCAGCAGGCCCGCTTTCCCGACCGCCTCGATCGCCTGCTCCTCGCCATTGACTATGAAGCCGGTGACGCCGTCCTCGACCACTTCCGGCACCGATCCGGAGCGGTACGCGATCACAGGCGTACCGCAAGCCATCGCTTCGATCATGACGAGACCGAACGGCTCCGGCCAATCGATCGGAAACAGGAGCGCGGCAGCCCCCGCGAGGAAAGGCTCCTTGCGGGCTTCGTCCACCTCGCCGACGAGCTTGATCTCCTTGCCGTCTATCTCCGGCTCCAGCTTCTTTTTGAAATACGCCGTCTCCGCCCGGGGTATCTTAGCCGCAATCCGCAGCGGCATCCCGACGGCGCGTGCGATGCGTATCGCATCTTCGGGCCCCTTTTCCGCCGTGAGCCGTCCGAGAAACGCAAGATACGAACCGCTTTCGAACGACGGTCGAAACTGGTCCTTGGGAAGCCCATGGGGGATCGTCGCGATCCAGTTCGCATCCGGAAGCGGACGGCGCTGGTTGTCGGAGATGGAGACGAAGGGGGCCTCCGGAAAAGCGCCGATCACGTCCGCCAGGCCGGGAAGGTCGAGGCGTCCGTGCATGGTCGTCAGAAACGGCACTCCCGTGCGTCTCAGGACCGGCAGCGGCAACCAGTCGATATGGGAGTGGATGACGTCGAAGTCGCGCGCGCGCTCGGCTATCGCCTCGATGAGCAGCGCGCAGGCGGCGTTCGGATCGGCGCCCCGCCGCCCCAGGCGCAGCGCGCGCGGCCATACGGGGTGGAGCTTGGCTTTTGTGCTGGAATCTCCGCTCGCGAACAGGGTGACGTCGTGACCGAGATCGATCAGTTCGTCCACCAGCCAGGCGATCACCCGTTCGGTGCCGCCGTACAGCTTCGGAGGAACGCTCTCGGCCAAAGGGGCAAGCTGGGCGATCCGCATCGAGCTAGGCCCCGAATGCGCTGCGCAAGCCAACCACAAGGACTGCGGAAATGAGAAAGGAAATCGCGAGCAGCGTCCAACTGGGCCGTGTGCTTCCGTTGGCAACGCGCGCGACAAGTATTTTCATGCACGTCAACATTCGTCTTTGGGGAGCCGGTGTAGGTAGTAGGCTATTCCGAAGGTCGCGAGGTCTTCGGTGTCGCTCTGTCGCGCTTCCCATCTCCGATGCAGGTAGCGCTCCATAAGGCAGCGTCGGCCATCATGAGCGTCGACGTCGGGGTGCCGTGCCCGATACGCCGTCCAGGCGGTCTCCGTGGCATTTTTCAAGACGACTTCGTCGACCATCTGCATGCTCCCGGCGACCGATCCGATCGCTGGCAACTCGTCAGGGTCAGCAAAAGTTTCCAGTTTTTCCCGGTTACCCTCGCGAACCGGACAAGCGCGCGTTCAGCAAGCTTTTGCGCGGGCCCGCTCACGTGCCGCACGACGGCGCTGCAGCCGCTGGCTTCGGCCAGAGCGCCTGGCGGCGAGAGGTGGGGACGCCGCTGGACTTGAAGCCGGCGGATCAACGGCGGGCGCCGGGCTCTCTGTCCTCGGCTCGGCAGGCTTGGCTTCCATGAGCTCGAGCACGGATCGGCCCTTCTCCGTTATTCGCCATCCGCCATTCAGACGCTCGACCAGTCCTTGCGAGAAGATGTCGAGCTCCGGCACGCGAGCGGCCAAGCGCTTGGTGCGGTCCGCCCAGTCACGCCCGCTCGTCGCCAGGATCGCCATGTCGCGTTTGAGGTCCGCCATGACGGCGAATCCATCGGGATAGCTCACCAGGATCTTGAGCACGGTGACCTGGAAGTTCACCCCGCCTTCTCCTATCGTCCCGTCGTCGGCGCGTCGTGGAGTGCCTCGCGTCCGACCTGCTTCAGCCTCTCGGGCGAGGTGTCGCCGTCGGTGGCCGCTTCCAGCATTCTCGAGGCAACATGGGTGCGTGCCGCGGTTTCGTGGCGCGAGACGTCCTCGCAGACCTCGTCGAAGACGGCGCGCAAGAGCGCGGTCGTGGCCGGATCGAACATGGGAACCCCCAACGCGAGAAGAGTTAGTCTACTCGGAAACGCTGTACGGTGAACTCAACAAAGTTAACGCGGTCACATCAAGCGAAAGGCCGTCGAGAGCTTCCGCGACGCAACATGAAGAGAACCCAACCGGGACTTGCTGTTGTGGTCCAAGCTCGATCCTCTCGAGCGAAGCTGCCCAGGCGCCGATGTCGGCTCGCCGCCGGGCGAGCGAAACCATTGCCATTTTTTCCCGTTGTCGGTGGGGCGCACGAACAACTTGAAAGGATGCTCAATGAAGAAGATTGCAATGTCGGCGCTGATGGTCGGCGCCCTTGGTCTCGCCTCGGTAGCCACCACGGCCCCTGCCGAAGCTCACTGGCGAGGCGGCTGGGGCCCGGGCATCGCTGGCGGCCTCGTCGCGGGTGCCGTGATCGGCGGCCTCGCCTCTTCGGCATATGGGTGGGGACCGGGTTATGGCTACTACGGGGGCCCTGGCTACTATGGGGCTGGCTACTATGGCGGTCCCTACGCCTACGACTACGGATACGACGAGCCCTATCGTTGGGGCGGCGGCTACACCACGACCTACTACACTGCGCCGGTGTCCTACGGTCATCGCTATCGCCGCGTCGTTCGCCCTGCCTACGCCTACTATCGTGGGTCCTATCCGGTCGTTCGTCATCACTGGCATCGGCACCACCGCCACTGGTGAGTGCGGGCGCACGTGAAAGCGACGAAGGCCGCACCCCGAGGGAGCGGCCTTTTTCCTTAACCCCAGTCACGCTTCCGCTCACCACCATCTGCCGGCAAACGGATCAGTCCGCTCGAAGGCGAGACGCTTGTCTGATGTTCGCTTCTGCAGCTTTGCCGATCGCTTCGGATGTGTGAGGACCGCCGCAGCGCGGGCCGGCGCTTCCTTTCGGGTCTCGCCGGAGGGTGCTGCGGGCACGGCGGCCATGGCTTCTCGCAGCGGCTCTTCCGGGACCGGGTCGGCCTGCGCGAGAATCGGCGCTTCGGCCCGCTGGCTGGTGTCGAAGACAATCTTCTCCGGGATGCTCCTCGCCGATTTTATGCGGATGATGGTCCTGTCGGGGTCGGCCAGGGCGGCGGCTTCGACCGGTGCGGGCAGGTACCGATCCGCAGCGAAAAGCAGCGCCAGCAAGAACCCGCCGACGAAGACGAAATAGCGCAGAATCGGCATGTACGGCCGCTCGCAAATGAAATCAGGGGATCGGCCGGGCCGGATGGGTGGCGGGCCGCTGCGATCAGCGACCCGCCGGGAAACTCAGTCGATCTCCTGGACGACCGTGCGGGTCGACGGATCGACCAGCATTACGCGCTCGCCCGAGTAGACATAGCGGTACTTGGTAAGCGAAGGACCCCAGTCGGCAGGCACCGCCTCGAGCTCGACTTCACGCGGCACAGGCTGGCCGACCACGATCTTCTGCTGCACCGGACGAACCTTATGCTCGGTAACGTAGGTGCGGATCTTGGTGCGGTATTCCGGCTCGATCTGCACGGCGGCCGCATGACCAGTGCCGGTGGTGGTGACGACGGTCGACTGCGCCATCGCGCTCGTCGAGATCAGCGCCGCCAGCGCGGTCGTCAATAGAAGCTTGTTCATGTTGTTCTCCTCGCCGCCATATGCGGCATCCGAGAACCCGGGAATGATGGCAAGGTTCCGGGAAAACGGCAGGATGATTGCTTATTTTTCCCGAAATGATGGCGCGAGCCGTGCGGATAGAGCCATGGTGAAATCAGAACTTGATGACCGACCGCAATCCGACGACGGTCGCATTCTTGAGATGCCTCCCGGCCGATGTCCCGAGGGGATCCGTGGCGCCTCCACCGGGACGGCGGATGAACTGGACATTCGGCTGAATCGTCAGACCGGCTTGAACTTCGTACTGGTAGACGGCCGTCAGGAGCTCTTCTGAAGTCCGCAGCGGCCATCGCAGCCCGGAGGCCGATTGGAAGTCCCGATCAAGTGCCTGCGCGCAACGCGACACATGGGCGTAAGCAGCCGCGATGCCGAACTTGTCGTGGGGACGCGCGTCGGACAGCCCGATGAACTCGAGGCCACCGTCGGCGTAGATATCGATCAGATTGCGATCGGACGGTCCATAGGACCCGCGAGCGAATACGCCGATGCCGCGATCGTCGTCGCGGCCGACGCGAAAGAGCTTCTGTTCGAACACGGCGTAGAGGCCGTAGTCGCCTGCGATGCCGGCAGGCGTTCCCGAACTCGCTGGATCCGCCAGCGAAAGGCCTGTCGTATCGAAGCGCAGGTCCGTGAAGCTGCCGAAATGGCGCCAGCCGCCAAGCTTGAGCTTGCCGTCGAGGCCGGGATCACCCTTCTTCGCGTTCCATTGCAATTGCGCTTCGTAGAGAACGAGAGGCGGATCATTCACGCGGAAATTGACGCCGTAGCGATTGCGTAGCTGCGGGTCGTTGAAGCCCGGGCCAGCCGCATTGCCGTCGAATACGGCGCCCAGCACCGAGAGATTGTCGCTCAAGTCGGCACGCAGGCGTGCTCCCATGGCGGCAAGCGGCGGCGAAGGACCGCCGCTCGGGAGATTGAGCGACAGACCGGCCGGCCAACCGAGAGAGGCGTTCGTGAAGACGTCGGTGTACTTCGACGTCATGAATTCCGTATCGGCGGCAAGCTGTCCCGCCCTGAGCGCGATCTTCTCGCCCCATTTCTTTTCGAACCAGGCCTCATAGAGACGGGTCGTCGGCAGCGCTTCGATTCCGCTGACATCCATGAAATTGAACAACGAACCTCGGGACAGTCCGCCGCCGTCGATCTGAAAGACGTTCGCGTGGAAGGTGACCTGCTTAAGCCCGACCAGCTTCTCGAGGTCGGCATCAAAAGCGAAGTTAATGCGATCCTCGTACACGGCACTCTGTTTTGCGCCTCCGGACGGGTTGCCCAGAACTTCGCCGATGTAAGTGACCGCAAACTTGACGCCCTGTCTCTCGAAGGGATTGGGCAGCAATCCCAGCGTCGTCTCCTGCACGGTACTTTCGCCGGTATCAGGATCGGCGGGCTTGAGGTCGTCGGTCTTCTTGTCCTCTTGAGCGAGTGCGACGCCACAAAGCAGTGATGCCCCAAGCAAAATCAACAGACGACGCATGTGACCCATCCAACCATGACAGCATGATGCAGGTTTTGGACGTGGTTACAACTTTGCAGTCCATGCCGACTTGGTCTGGTGGTCAAAAATGCACACGCCGAACCAATAGGCCTGCACGGACGTTATGAGTTCCGGAATCGGATCCAATGCAGCGAGGAGCGACTAAGTGGCGAGGAGGAAAACGCGCAAGAAGCCGGTCGAGAATAAAGATCAGGACAGCTTCTTGCAGCGCCTGGGGCCCGGCCTCATCACGGGCGCTTCCGACGACGATCCATCCGGTATCGGCACCTACAGCCAGGCTGGCGCTCAGCTAGGATTCGGCATTGGCTGGACCATGCTGATCACCTATCCGCTGATGGCCGCGATCCAGGAGATCTCGGGTCGTATCGGACGCGTCACTGGTCACGGCATCGCCGGAAATGTCTGCCGAAATTTCCCCGCGCCCGTTATCTGGTCCATGATCGTGCTGCTCTTCGTCGCCAACACGATCAACGTCGCCGCCGACCTTGGGGCGATGGGCGATGCGCTCAAGCTTCTGATCGGCGGACCTGGCACCCTTTACGTCGTAGTCTTCGGCGCGGTGTCCGTCATAGCGCAGATTTTCTTCAAGTATGAGCGTTATGTGGCGATCCTGAAATGGCTGACGCTCGTTTTGCTCGCTTATGTCATCGCCCTATTCCTCGCAAAGGTGCCTTGGGGCGAGGCGCTGAAAGGACTCCTAATTCCGAAAATCGAATTTAATGGGCCCTTTCTGACGACTTTAGTCGCGATCCTCGGCACGACGATTTCGCCCTATCTGTTCATCTGGCAGTCCTCCCAGGAAGCCGAGGAGCAGCGGATCGATCCCGACAAGAAGCCGCTCAAGCGCGAGCCCGAGAAGGAGGACGAGGAGGTCAAAAGAATTCGGATTGATACGCTCGTCGGCATGGCAGTGTCGAACGTCATCGCCATCGCGATCATCATGACGACGGCGGCAACGTTGCACGCGTCCGGAAAGACCGACATCGAATCGTCGGCCCAAGCGGCAGAAGCCCTGAGGCCCGTCGCGGGGGCAATGGCCGAGTTGATCTTTGCGCTCGGCATCATCGGAACGGGCCTGCTTGCGATCCCGGTGCTCGCCGGCTCGACAGCATACGCTATCGGAGAAGGTCGCAAGTGGCCGGTCGGCCTGTCGCGAAAGCCGAAGGAGGCGGTTGCGTTCTATGGTGTACTCGCACTATCGGTCGCGCTTGGCGTCGGGCTCAACTTCACGGCGCTTGACCCGATCAAGGCGCTCTATTGGAGTGCCGTCATTAACGGCATACTGGCTGCGCCGATCATGACCGTCATGATGCTGCTGGTCCGGCGGAAATCAGTGATGGGCGATCTCATGGTTTCGGGGCCAGTCTATTGGCTGGGCTGGGTCGCGACCGCGGCTATGTTCATGTGCATCATGGGCATGGCTTGCTCGATGGTGTGGTCGTAATCCCGCACGGAGACGACCGCATCGTGCATCCGGCGTCAGAAAGGGCTGCCAGGCCGTCTTGCGCCCCGGTCAAAGGTCCTGCCGACCTCAGCGAAGGCTGCTGCTGGACTTGTCCCTTCGGGGCTGCATTGGGCTGCCTTTTCTACATCCTGTAACCCGAGAACCTTGGGATCGCCGTCGGTCCTTCAGGCGTGAAGAGCATCAGGTCAGGCGATGACCGAAGCCTTCGACGCAGCGCTTTGCCATACCAGCCGGCGCGCAGACGCTCGCCGTCATTGCTTCTGCAAAATGGTGGAGAGCGCCGTGCCGTCGTTCAAGATCGAGAAAATCTCTCGCGAGGACAGATGCGCGGCGGCCTCCTGAAAAGTATCGCTGGCATCGACCTTGGCGCGCCCGACCACCAGGTTCGCGTCGACCGTGTCAGGCCGGACGGCGCCAGGAGGCGCCAGCTGAGCGACGTGAAAGGCCAGCAACTCGGAGTCTTCGCGCAGCGCCACAAGAGCGGGTTTAATGCTGACATCCGCCGCCGCGCTCAATTCGTTGGCCCGGCGCAAGACCGACGGCGGCTCCCGGTCTTCAGGGGTGGCAAACAGTTCGCCGGAAGCGGGATTGGCCGTCAGCGCACCGATGGGCACGGCGAACAGCAGCCCGACGATCACCGGCGACATCCAGAGCAGAAGCGGCAGCGAAACGGCGTAAGCGCTCGCCGCCATCGCAACGCCGCACAGGGTCGGGACGCCGTATTTCCGATACAGCTCCCGGCGCTCTACCGTACCGTCGTCGCGCCTTTGCGTCTGCCAGCCGGCATCGCGGCCAGCCAGAATCTCGATGACCGCGATAGACTGAAAGATCATCATCACAGGCGCCATCAACGCGGAGACCACTATCTCCGCCAAAACTCCGGCCAAGGTCCGCAAAGCCCCGCCGAATTGGCGTCGCTCCGCGCGCCGTAGCCAGACAAGGACAAGGCTGAGCAGCTTCGGCAGCAGCAGCAGTCCCATCGTGGCGACGAACACCCAGATGGCCAGCACGGGATCCTGGGCCGGCCAGGTCGGAAACAGCGAGAAGCCCTTCGGAAAATACTCCGGACGCACAAAGCGAGCCTGCAGTGAGATTAGCATCCCCAGCAAGAGGAACAGCAGCCAAAGGGGCGCCGTCAGATAGGCTCCGATCCCCACCATGAAATGCAGGCGCGATACCCAGTGGAGACCGCGAGCGGGCACCACTGCGAGATGCTGAAGGTTGCCCTGGCACCACCGCCGATCGCGCGCCGCGAAATCGAGCAGTGAAGGCGGCACCTCTTCGTAGCTTCCCCCGAGCATCGGCAGCATGTAGATGCCCCACCCGGCCCGCCGCATCAGCGCGGCCTCGACGAAGTCGTGGCTGAGGATGTGCCCGCCGAACGGCTTGGGCCCCCGAAGCTGCGGCAGCGCCGCAGCTTCCGCGAACGCCTTCACGCGGATGATCGCGTTGTGGCCCCAGTAGTTGCCTTCCGAGCCGTGCCACCAGGCGACGCCGGCCGCGATCATCGGTCCGTACAGGCGGCCCGCGAATTGCTGGACGCGGCTGAACAGACTTCGCGCATTGACGACCATTGGGAGCGTTTGGACGAGCCCGGCGGTTGGATTGGTCTCGATGGAATGGACTAATTGGACGATGGTCTGCCCGCTCATGAGACTGTCTGCGTCGAGCACGATCATGAAGTCGTACACGGCGCCGAATCGCGTGATCCATTCGGAGATGTTGCCGGCTTTCCGGGCCGTGTTCTCGGCCCGATGACGATAGTACAGGCGTGGCACGCCGACAGCCTGTCGCAGCGCGAGAAGCGCCTTTTCCTCGGCGACCCAGATGTCCGGATCGGTGCTGTCGCTCAGGACGTACCAGTCGAACAACTCCCCGTGCGAGGTCGCCTCCAAGGATTCGATGATCGCACGAAGTCGTGCCGTCAGTCGGTGCGGGTCTTCGTTGTAAGTGGGAAGCAGCATGGCGGTGCGGCTTGCGATCGCAGGCAGTTCCGCGTCCGGCGCGAAGGCGCCCGGGCGATGGGCGAGCAACAGGAAGAAGCCCGCCAGCGCGGAGGCGAATGAAAAGGCGACCCAGGCGAGCAGGATCAGAAAGAGCGCCAGCACCATGGCTTCGAGGACGGTGACGCCGCCGACCTCCAGCACGCGATACATCTCATAACCGCCCGCCCCCGTGAGCGCCGCTGTCGCGAGCAGAATGACGCCGCGTCGCCAGGCCATCGCGGGGCCTACCGCCGCAGGAACGCGGTCGAGGACCCGGCCTTTCCCGAGGTCGCCAGGAGCCATCGAAAGCGGGGACTCGCCAGGCAACAGCCGCTGCGTCGTGATGTCGCCGGCGACCGGGCGGGGCGCCGTGTTCAGGGTGCCCATCGGTAGACCCAGACTTCCGACAAGGGCTTGTCGCCCTCGGTCAGAAACGCCCGCAGCTCGATCGGCTCTCCCTTCACCTGGCACTGGAAGCTCAGCCGCCAGCCGCCGGTGTAGGGATTGGGCTGCGTGACGATGTTCTTCACCTCGGACTTCTCCGCCGTGACCACGCCTTTGACACCCGCCGGATCGATGCCCTTGAGGTTATCGCCGAGCAGATCGAGCACGAACAGGCGTGCGTCCTCGCCCCGCGCCCCTATCCCGCTTCGCGTAAAGCGGGCCAGCGAATGCGGCTTCGGACTATCCGGCCCCCAATGCAGCCGATAGGTGTAGTTGTGTTCGCCCTTGGCCTGCAGCGGGTTCTTCGGCCGCCAGAACGCAGCGATGTTGTCGTGGACCTCCTCTTTGGTCGGGATCTCGAACAGCGTGACGCCGCCCTCGCCCCAATCCCCGATCGGCTCCATCCAGAGACTGGGGCGCTTTTCGAAGCTGGACTCGATGTCCTGGTAGGCGAAGAAGTTTCTCTCCCGCTGCATCAGGCCGAAGCCGCGCGGATTGAGATCCTGAAAGGTGCTGATCTGGAGGTCACGGGGATTGCTGAGCGGCCGCCACAGGCTTTCGCCCTTGCCGTTGAAGATCGCGAGCCCGTCGGAATCGTGAACGGAGGGACGGAAATCATCGATGTCGTTGCGGTCGTTCGGACCGTAGAAAAACATGCTGGTCATGGGCGCGAGCCCGGCGCGCGGCATCTCGACGCGCGGGTAGACCGACATTTCGACGTCGAAGACCGTCGTGTCCCCCGGACGCACGGTAAATCGATAGCTCGCGGCGCAGCTTTTGCTGTCGAGCAGGGCATGGATCACCAACGAGGTCGCGCCCGGCGCCGGCCGCTCCAGCCAGAACGTCTTGAAGAGCGGAAATTCCTCGCCCTTGGCTTCGCCGGTATCGATCGAAAGGCCGCGGGCGGAAAGCCCGTAAGTCTGCCCTTTGGCGACGGCGCGGAAGTAGCTCGCGCCCAGGAAGACGCAGACCTCGTCGTAGTAGTCAGGGCGGTTCATCGGCGCGTGGATGCGGAAGCCGGCGAAGCCGAGATCTGTCTCCTCAAACGCCGGCACCTTCTCGCCGAAGGAAAAGTCTTCCTTGCGGTATTTGATCTCGCTGGCCTTTCCGTCCGCGACTTCGAAGATGTTCACGCGGTTCTTGTAGAAGAAGCCGCGATGGAAGAACTGCGCTTGGAAAGGAAGATTCTTGCCGCGCCAGAGCGCGCGATCGGGCAGGAAGCGGATTGAACGGTACTGATCGTAGTCCAGGTCCTTCAAGCCGCCCGGCAGCTTTTCGTCGGGCGCTTCGTACGGCTTGCTCGCCAACGCACGGGCGAGGTCTCTCACAGAGGAAGGGCTGAACGCGCCCTCCGGCGGTCCAGCTGCGGCGAAGCCGCTCCGCGCAGCGAGCAGCACCGCCGGCAGCAACGCCGACCCTCGAACAAGCTGGCGTCGGTTCACGGGCTCTCCTACTCGCTACTGCTGTCGCGGCAGGCAACGGCCGCCGAGCCTGCGAGTTCCACCGCCCCGCCATCACTGGCAGAGTGTCTGCCACGACAAGAGGGAGTTTTGGCATTGCGGGCGGCGCTGCCTCCAACCTGCAGTCCCGCAAAAAGTGAGAAAGAAAAGAGCCGCGCTGCGGCGGCTAGTTTCAGATCTTGCTTCTTGTGTCTATTTCTTGAGTGCGTCAGCGGCGTCTCTTGCGGCGTCCTTGACGTCTCCCGCAGCGTTGTGGGCGGCTCCTTTGGCCTTATCCATCTTGCCTTCGGCTTGCAGGTCCTTGTCTCCTGTGAGCTTGCCAGCCCCCTCCTTGATCGCGCCTTTCGCCTTGTCGGCGGCGCCCTTCACATGTTCACGGTCCATGATCTTTCCCTTCTCGTCCATGGAGCGAGCACAACGAAACCGACGCGTGGTCGTTCCTGCGCGACGCGAAGCGATTGGCAGCATGACTTGGCTGTAGCGGTGGACAAAGGACGAGATTGCTTCTTTCCTGCCAGATCCTGCACGGAAAGTGTCAGCCATGCAGTCGCAAGTTTTGATCAATTTTGGCGGAAATCTTCTGGAATGCACACGTTGACGAAGCGGCGGGACCTAGATGGAGAATAGCCATGCGATACTTGTCTGCGGCATTGCTTCTCGCACTTCCAATCATGCCGATAGCTACTAAAGCCCAGCAAACAGGGCCGACGTTGCAATCCGGAGCAGCTCAAAACGTGCAGACCGAAGCTGATAAGGGTATCAAAACCCGTAATTCCGGCGAATCGGGCTATGTCGGCAACCAGGACCGGCCCGGCGCGGCTTCTCATGCGCCGGGGGAGACAACCAACACAGTCGGGACGACAACAGGTAGCAGTGCGTCTGGCAATCAATCACACATCAATAGCTCGCAGGCGGACTACGACGCCTCTTTGAAGGACGGCTCTGCGCCGAAGAAATAGCGTCGAGGTCGCCTAAGAAAGGACCGGCTGCGATCAGACTGAAGCCCGCCAGAACACTAGGGGGCTTCTTTTTTGCGCGAGGCCTTTGGCTGTTTAGGAGATGCGGGCGTTTGCATGAACATGAAGGCCCGCTTGGCGCGGATATGCCCGCTGCGGAGCTCAGAGTGGGCATGTGAGAAGATCGCTACAGCAAATCTGCGGCTTCCTAAGTTACCTCCATCAATGGGCGATCGTGCCACGTTGAACGATCCCAATCGTTCCTAGAAGTTCGGCCGCATTCAGATCAGCTGCCACTGAGAGCGCGTCGATCGGTAATCGACCCTGCCGTGAACTGGGTGAGGGCAGCAGCCGCACTTACATCAGCGTCCAGATCCGTCCATAGTGCGACGGGATATCAAGATCTACTCGCCGGAATGAAAGTACGTTCCTCAGGTCGAGAGCGCCGCCATGCAGCTCTTCGACGTAGTCACCCCCCATCGGAAACCAGAACGGGACAGTCCGGCCGGTGTCGCTGAAATTGATTGCGACCAACGTGTACTGGGTGGCTGCATAGCGCGCGAACAGCAGGACTCCGAACTGCTGATAGCGATCCCAATCGTTGAAGAAGAAGTACGTGCCCTGACGAATGTGGTCGCGTCGCCGCCTGATCCGCAGCAGCCTGCGGATCAGGCTCACGATGGGTCGGCCGGACTCATCGTAGAAGAAATCCCATCGCATCGGCCGCAGCAGGGAGACGCGGCCCATTCCAAAGTCGGGCAGAAAGTAGTTCTCGGCAAATTCCTCGCCTTGCCAGAGCATCGGAATGCCTTTGCTCATCAGCAGGCCGATCAAATAGGGCTGCAGCATGTACCAGAGTGTCCGGTCGCCCTCGGCGAACAGCGGATTGACGGCTTCGTCGGGATTGGAGGTCCCGAAATTGCAAAGGAAGCGTTCGTGATCGTGGTTCTCGACGTATTGAAGTGCAGTTTTGGGGATCTCGTCACCATTGAGCGTCTCCCGGTCGGGGTAGCCGAAGAGGCCCAGCTGCAGACCCAGGTCGGCCAGCCGGCCGCGATCCCCATGGGCAACCGCGCGCGCAGCGCCGTAGGTGCCGTTCTGCCACGTGCAGTTGGAATAGGTCGAGCGCAGCACTTCCTCGGGGGCTTCGAGCTGTTCGGCCATTTGCACCAGCGTCAGCGGCTTGCCTGCTCCTGCGTCGAAGCGGCTCCAGTAAGGTCGACCCGACGCGATGTTCGCCTTGGTCAGTTGGTGCGTTTCATAGACGAGGCTCGCATAACCCACGCCCATGGGCCCGTCCCAGTAGTTCGGGACGCAGTCGTAGCGGAAGCCGTCGACGTGATAGACCTCGAGCCAATGGTGATTGGCCGTGAAAAAGAAGTCGCGCGTGATCTCCCGATTGAAGTCCGTGCTCTTCCCGAAATTGCTGAAGTAGTCTTTGGCAAACGGCCCCATGAACGGATTGTCGCGGTACCGCAGCCGCGTGTAGGCGTCGTAGTACGGGAAATCCACGCCCGTATGGCCATAGACGACGTCCACGATCACTGCGATCCCGTGCTGATGGCAAATGTCGACCAATTGCTGGAAATCCAACCGATTGCCGAAGCGCTCGTCGACGCCGAAATAGCCGATCGGCAGATAGCCCCAGTCGACCGAGTTGCCGACGTTGGACAGCGGCATGATCTCGATGGCGTTGATACCGAGGTCAGCTAGGTAGGCCGCGAAGCCGCGGGCCCGATTGAGGTCGCTGCCGAACTCGGCGATGTTCACCTCATAGAGGATCAGATCTGCCAGCGCCGGCGTCCGCCATTGCGCCTCGCCCGCACTCCAGACGTAGGGCTCATAGCCCAGGGTGAAGGCGGATTGCTTGCCGACACCGAACTCGCGTGCGAAGGGATCGATGATCCAGTCGAGCGTGCCTACGCTCGGATTCGTGATCGTGTAGCGATAGACGTAGCGGCCCGGATTGCCCCAAGCTGAGCCCGGCACTGCGGGCAGCGTGCCGGCGATGGGTTCGGTGGCCGACCAGAAGTCCCCATACGGCGGACGAACACTGTGCGTAAGCTGGAACTCTCGAGCCGGAAAGGCCTGGAGAAACTGATCTGCCTCATGGATGATCTTCACGGTGACGACGTCGCCGTCGGCCGCCGACACCCAGGGGAGCCACAGTCCGAACGTCACCGTTCCGTGTGTTTCGACGGCGCCCAATGATCCGAGTGGCATCAAGTTCATGCCACAGCGCCTTCCAGCGGCTTCCACTGGATGTTGCGAAAGAGCACTCGGCCCGTATGTGTCTGCAGGCCGATGAACCGCGGGTCCTGCGCGGTGGACGGCAGACCGCGGCGCGGAGACTGCGGATCGCCGGCGAAATGGAAGATGTTTACCGTCTGCCCGTTCAGCACGACGGTGATGTCCGCACCATCGACGGTGATTTCATAGCTGTTCCATTCTCCGACAGGATGGACAGTCAGCGGACCGTCGGTCGGCCCCTTGAAGGAGTAGACTGCACCTGTCCTGTGGACCGGTGCCCTGTCCGGTCGGGCCAATTCGTCGATCTGAATTTCGAAGCCGAAGTTGACGCCGACATAGGCCGTGTTGTCGTAACCTTCGTTTCGAGGGTCGGGGAAGCCGATGAAGACACCCGAATTGTCGTCGGGCGCGGTCAACATCCATTGCAGCCGCAGAACGTAGCGAGGAGGCGTGGGGCGCTTCAGCCAGAGGAGCCCAAGGTCCGTTCCCGTTCGCGTCTCGAGCACACCGCGCCGAACCCGGAACGAGCCAGGGTCGTTCCGACCGGGCTGGTTGCTGATCGTCGACATTGTCCAGTCACCAAGAGTATTACCGTCGAATAGCGTCTCGAAGCCCGCATCGGCCACGACAGGTGGCGGCGCCATGATCAAGTCGCCCGTGCGGCGCGACAGCGCGATCCCGGTCAGCATGGGGTTGGGAGAGCCGATGCTCGGGAACAGCGCGGGGCCTGCCGCATAGAGGTTTTCAGTGTGATGGAAGCGTCCGTTGCCATCGGTGACGCTCGCGGCCGGGTCGGTGCCCATCCAAAGCGTCCCGGCTTCATGATGCGTCGTCCCGAGCCCGTCCTGGTTGCTTTGGAGCACCTGCATCGGCTGCCCGTTGGCGAAGGTGGCGGCCACCTTCTGCATTGCCGCATCCATAGCGGCCCAAAGATCGCAATCTCGCTGTGTCGGTGTTAGCGCAATCGATGCACGACGAACCCCGTATTCGTCGGTGCGCGCGCTCAAATCGACCCGGCTTGGATGAGCGGCGGGATCGGCCGGGTCGGCCGGCTCCATCTCTCCGAGGCCCCTGATTGCAATTGCGATATGCGTATCGGTCGAAGTCCGCAGTTGGTCGTAGAAGTCGACGTCCGGCACCTTGCGATAGAGTTCGTCCTCGCCGCCTACGGTATTGCCGCCGCCGCTCGCAGCAATCTGAAGGTGAAAGTGACCGATCAGGTCACCATTTGGGCGCGTCGCCCGGCCCTTCACGAACATGGCCGCGGTCTGCAATTCGTTCACCGCCGACGAAAGCCCGGGAATCGCCGAGCGCGGCACGCGGATAACGAGGTTCGAGCGAAGGTGAGCGATCAGGTTCTTGCCGATGAGCGGCAGGGTTGGAAGTCCGGTGGCATCGAACGACGCCAGAGCGAGCCGCGCGTTCTCGATCGTGCCGAGCGCCATGATGACGGCGCCGCCCGGAGCCAGGTCAATCGGGCCGCGGCTCGTCTCGACGCCGGAGATGCGCCATGTCCCTGCCGCGGTCGGCACGGTGCGCAGTGTCAGCACATGCGTATCGGGCAGCACCATGAATTCCTTGACGGAATCATTGCCGTTGGAATCGCTCGCCGCGGTTCGCGCCGCCTTCATGAGCAGCGGAACGACGCTGAACTTGTTGAGCGGGAAGAACCCCGCATGTGGCGGGCGCGCCTGTACGGCAAGCGGCGCTTCGAGCTTTAGCATGTTCAGGAGGTCGTTTTGCGAAAGCCCGCCACTCGACGACAGACCGAGCAACTGTGCGGGGTCCGCGCCGGGCTTCAGCAGCGGCGAGGGCGGGAGCGCGTCGAGCGTAATCGCCCCAGGCACGCTGGACAAATTATCGAAGAGCTGACGACGAAGCGCGTTCTGCAGTTCGCCGAAAATGAAGTCGTTCGCCTCGTCGACACCGATCTGCCGCGAACTCTCGTCGAAATAGCGGCTGTTCAGATCGGCTACGGTATTTGCCGGCCAACCCGACATCTCCTCGTCCAGAAGACGAGGCGACCAACCGCCCCAATAGAGTGATCGGCCTCCGAGTGTATACGCCAGTCCCTTGAAGGGAATGGTCGATTTCCAAGGAATGCCCCAAACCTCGTTGCGTGGCGGCTCCGGCTGCGGCAAGTTTTCGTCCAGAAAGAATGGATTGGCCGGATCGCCGAACCCCTGGATCCCCGTGTTCTGAACGTGCTCAGGAACGGTGAACAGCCCGGCGTCTACGACCAGTGTCCGCAATCCGCCGCCACTCTGCTTCTGTCGGAACCACAGATGCTCGGCGATAGCCGAGCCGAACGTACCGCCTCCCACGATGATGAAATCGAATGGTCGCCCGCCTGTGGATTTCCACGCATCAACCTCGGCCAGGTTGTTGCAGAGGTAGCGGCCCTGGATGTCTTTGGTGAACGAGGTCCTTTCGGTGGTGATCGCCATTGCCCGCTCCTGGTGCAATCCTCGAACTCGCCTTCCTGTTAGGGCACGATCTCCTTCAATCTAAAATGAGCTAGTTCACAGATTGCTCTCACTTCTAGCGTTGCAGCGGGAGGGGCCTCGCTGGCGATTGGGTCAGGTTCCAATCTAGGATACTGGAGCCGCTCCATATCCAGGTCAGAACTCCAGCCTGTCGCGGATGGCGTCGATGCCGTCCCTCGCGCACGCTTCGTCAGCGTCGCCCCCGGAGCTCCGGAGACACCTACCGCTGCGACCAGCGAGCCGGTGGCTTCGACCACCAGTCCCCTTCCTATGATGACTACTCCAGGAAGATGGCGAATGCCCGCCTGCATCATGCCGGGTTGACTGATCGCATTGAGCTCAGTCGTACTGGTCCTGAACGACGCGGCCGTCCAAGCCTGCCTGCCGCCGTTGGTGGCATGTGAGGACCTGCAAAGCGATCACGCAGCATCACTTGCGTCACGCCGAAACGATCGACCACGGCGACTGCGACTTGGAATCCCCGGGAGCGGCAGCTATTCAACGCGGCGCGTGCAAGATCGAATGCCAACTCTGGAGCTAGTGATTTGTAGGCGACCAAGTTTTCTTCTGCCCGCAGCGGGCAGACGGAAGCGATCACCAAGGCAGTCGCGACCATCAGGGGTCGAGTGTTCATGGTTATCTCCGGCAACGGGACAGGGACCTATTTGACCTCACCATACGTCAGATCATCAAACAGGGTCACGCTATCCGCCTTGGTCCACAGGCCGATCATGCCCGATTGGGAGATCGTGGCGTCCTCCACATCGAACAACTGCCGTCCGTCGTACGTCACCCTGAACCGCGTTCCTGTGAAATCGCAGCGCAACACGTGCCACTGGCCGGAGGCCACGGGCGCTTTCATGCCATATCCGCCCTTGCGACCTGCGATATCCAGAGACGTTCGAACGCCGTTGAGCGTCTTGTAGAGCACGACATTGTCCTCCAAAGCGTTTGCCCGGACGACGTAGTAGTTGTCGGCATCCTTCGCGCGCCAGATGAGTCCCGCAGCGCGATCCTCGGAGCCGGCGACCGCCTTGAATTTCACCTCGACGAAGCCGTCGCGGATGTCGGTACCCATTTTGAGCGCCACTGGGAAAGTCGCCCTGCCGGATTGCTTGAGGACGTTCGGCTTGCTCGGCGCCGTGTGGTCTGGCTCAACGGTCCAGTTCGCCTCTCCTCGGCCAGTCATCGTAAGGATCCAACCTTCAGGCGACGTTCCCGCGGGAGCGTCATCGAAATTCACGGTCTGAGCCATGGCGGACGCTCCCATCAACGAGATCGACATGAACGCTAGGGCGAGCAGCGGCTTGGCCCGGTAGGACATCGGATCGCCTCCTTTGCGATCTACGCCTTAGTTCTTCGTGCTCGCCGTCTTGTCCAGGGCAGCGCGCAAACCTTCGGCAAGCCGGATCGCGTCGTCATTCGCCCAAAAGTGCATGAAGAACAGCCTCGGCTGCTCATCGAGCATGTGACTGTGTAGCGCCGTCACCTCGATGCTGTGTGTCCGCAGCGCCACGATGACGGGGTTGACCTCGTCGGCCGTCAGCACGAAGTCGCCCGTGATGGCGGCCTTTCCGCCCCCGGTCGGCTGGAAATTGATGCCGATCGCCACGCCCATCGGGCCGACGGGCGTCAACGGCGTGCCGTCTTGCGTGATCGGGTCGCGCCGCTTCACGGTGAACTGGTAGACTCCGCCGTTTGCTTGGCCTTTAACGCCGATGATCTGGTCGAGCTTCGCCGTATCGAGGTCCACGGCAGGCGGCGGGCTTGCGGGGGCCGCGATGGTCAGCGGCGTCGTGCTCTCAGCCAGCGCATCATGGATCGCCGAGGCCAGCTTGAGGGGGTCGCCGTGGCCGGCCACGTGCATGTAGAACGTCGCCGGGCTCGCGCGCAGCAGATGATTGTGCACGGCTGTGATTTCGAGACCGCTCGCGACCGTCTTCGCCATCACAGGGTTAATTTCGGTCTCAAGAAGCACAAGGTCCCCCATGACCATGGCGCCACCGTGCCCAGGTTTGAAGGCGACCCATCCGCCAAGCGCCAGTGAAGGCTTGATCGTCACGCCGTCCAGGGTCACCGAAAGGTCGCTACGTGGAAAGCCGTAGCGGTGGACGTCATCGGAGACCGCGGCCTTCCGGCCGAGGGTCTCGTCGACCTTTTGCCAATCGATCGATTGCGCGCGTGCCATGTAGACAAAGGGCAAGTAGGCGAGAGCGAGGCCGGTCACTGCCAGGGACAAGATTTTGCGTTTCATCATGCGCGTCCTCCATCTCAGTTTCGCTCCTTGATCTGGCCGCTGCTGTCGACGACGAGGGTCACCGGCTTGCCGTCCTTCACAGCCTTGGCGGTGATGCCCTCGGCGGTTGATTTGACGTCGGTCACCTGCGAGTACCCGGCCGCCTGGATCTTGGCGACAAACTCGTCTTGGGTCAGGGCGCGGGCAGGCGAGAGTCCCGCTGCAAGCGCCACGAATATCGCTACCTGATAGATCGTCGAAGTTCGCATGTCTGATCTCCTGGTTGTCCCAGCCCCAGAAGTAGTCCCGCATCCGGCCTCACCTGACCTTGTTGGCCGGCCCATCGTGCGATCCCCTGATCGTGTCGCGGCAACATCGGTCGTGTAGGAGAAGACCTGGGTTCACCCGCTCGATGCGCGAAACGCCGCGCGAAGCCGCGAGCCGGCCCAGCGCGGCGCGACCGCCGAGCCTACCGATCGAGAAAGTTTGTCGGGTGAAAGGTAGGTGTACAATGCTGACATGCTGCGCCCTTGGTGATCAGGACGCGATTCTTGAGCATGACGCCTCGCGGGGAGATCGCATATCCCCGTCACGCGACTAAAAACTCACTCGGCGAGGCTGTCAACCCGCGATCGCTCGGGCGCGTGAAACCGACCGTCACGAAAATTTCACCGCCGTCCGGAGCGGAAAGGCCTCACCGCCGGGTCAACGCGCCGGCCACGGAAAACCGCCGCTTGAAGGATCCACGCGATCTCACGTAGAGTGCCGGGGCGGGATCAAGCAGACTCCCGGCGAGACTTCGGTCCAAGCTCTGCGCAGCACGCAACACGTGGAGCTCGCGCATGGACACCGAAAAACACTCCTCCGCCCGACGCACGGTAGCCATCCTCTCGCGAGGAGACGCCGCCGCGCGTCGAGATGCCACCCCGAAAAGCGGCCGCTTCGTCGACGTATTCGATGCGCTTGCCGCCGTCGGCATCGAGGGGCGCCCCGTGATCTACGACGAGAGTTTTGCGGAGGCCGCCCGCGAAGAACTGCTCGCGTTTGACGGCGTACTCGTCTGGGTCAACCCCATCCAAGACGGCCGCAACCGCGCCGGTCTCGACGCCCTGCTGCGCGACGTCGCCGCGCAAGGAGTTTGGGTGAGCGCCCACCCGGACGTCATCCTCAAGATGGGCACCAAGGAGGTCCTCTATCGCACCCGCTCCATGGGCTGGGGAGGCGACATGGCGCTGTACCAAACCGCCGCTGCGATGCGCGCCGAGCTGCCGTCGCGGCTCGCCTCCGGCCCACGCGTGATCAAGCGCAACCGAGGCAACGGTGGCCAAGGCGTCTGGAAGGTCGAGAAGCTGGCGACCTCATCCATGATCAGGGTGCTGGAAGCGACCAAAGACACGCCGGAGGAACTGACGCTGGACGATTTTCTCCGCCGCTGTGCGGAGTATTTCGAGAACGGCAGCGTGGTCGACCAGGCGTTCCAGCCCCGGTTAGATGAGGGCGTCGTGCGTTGCTACATGGCCGGCGACCGCTGCGCCGGCTTCGGTCACCACAAGGTCAAAGCTTTGGTGGAGTCGCCGGCCGCGCGCGCCGCGGCCGGGCCGCGGCTCTACACGTCCAACGCCGACCCGCGCTTCCAGCGGCTGCGTCGGCTGATGGAAGACGAGTGGACGCTGCAGCTAACCTCGCTGCTGGATATCGCGCCAAGCGACCTGCCGGCGATCTGGGACGCCGACTTCATGCTCGGCCCCGTCCAGCCTGATGGGAGCGACAGCTACGTGCTCGGCGAGATCAATGTCAGCTCGGTGCATCCGTACCCGGCAGAGGCGCCGTCGGAGATCGCCCGACGGGTCGCCGACCGGCTAAAGCTCAAGCTTTGACGCATGCTGACGGTCAGCGGGCTCAAGCGCCTGCACATCTCCGTGTCATTCGATCTGCAGGACGGCGAATGCGTCGTCCTGCAGGGACCATCCGGCGTCGGGAAGACCTTGCTGCTTCGCTCGATCGCGGACCTCGACCCCAACGAAGGGGCGGTCAAGCTTGACGGAACGCCGCGGGAGGCGGTGTTCGCGCCCGCCTGGCGAAAGCAAGTGACTTATCTCGCCGCCGAGCCCGGCTGGTGGTCCGACATCGTGCAGGAGCACTTCACGGCCTGGGATGATGCACTACCGCTGGTCATGCGTCTTGGCCTTCCGGGCGACTGCGGACCTTGGCCGGTTCAGAGACTTTCGACGGGCGAGAGACAGCGATTGGGGCTTGTGCGGGGGCTGATGCTGCGGTCGCGCGTCCTGCTGCTGGATGAGCCGACTTCGGCGCTCGACTCTGCATCCGCCGCCACCGTCGAGGCATTGATTGCCGAACGTGTCGCGCATGGAACGAGCGTCATCTGGAGCACCCACGATGACGCTCAAGCGCGACGTGTCGGATCAAGGATTTTCGCGATGGGCCCTGACGGCGGCATCAAGGAAAGCCGGCCGTGACGTACATTCAGCTTTCGTACGGCGATCTGGTCCTACCCGCGCTCCTTGTTGTCATGGATGGCGTCCTCTCTCTTGTTCTCCGCCTCAAGCTCGAGAAGCAACTGGCCATCGCGACCGTCCGGATGGTGGTTCAGCTCGTCCTCGTCGGATACGTGCTGACGTTCCTGTTTGCCGCGGTCTCGCCGCTCTGGACCGCACTCGCCGCCTTCGTCATGGTTCTCTTCGCCTCGCGGGAGATCGTCGCGCGGCAGAAGCGACGCCTGAGGGGGGTCTGGAAGTACGGTCTGGGAGCGACATGCACGCTAGTCGCCGCCGGCACCGTCACGATATTCGCGCTCCTCACGGAGCTACGCCCCGATCCTTGGTATCACCCGCGCTATGCGCTGCCTCTGCTGGGCATGATGCTGGGCAACACCATGACCGGAATAAGCCTTGGCCTGGACGTGCTGACGAACAGCTTGGTGCGCGAACGGGCCGCCGTAGAAGCTTGTCTGGCGCTAGGCGGCGGCCGACACCAAGCAATGCTGCCGATCATACGGGACGCCTTGAGAAGTGGGTTCATGCCGATCGTGAACAGCATGGCGGCGATCGGCCTCGTTTCTTTGCCCGGGATGATGACCGGCCAGATCCTTGCCGGCGTCGAGCCGGTCGATGCGGTCAAATATCAATTGCTGATCATGTTCCTGATCGCCGGTGGCACCGGCCTGGGAACGCTGGCGGCCGTCCTGGGAGGCGCTCGCCTGCTTACCGACCATAGACACCGGCTACGTCTCGATCGCATAGAGGCCGGGAAGTCCGGATAGAGCAACGGTCAGGGCGTCCGGCGACCTCAAGCGTCTCGAAATCGTCCGAGATTGACGGCCGAAATGGCCGTCGCGGTGGTACACAGCGGTGGTCACAAAATTCGGCCGGGCTTTTCGGGAATCCTTGTTTTTCGGCTGTTTTTGCGCAATCGCGGCATCGGGGATGGGAGTCCCACTCTCTCCGCCAATGGGTTTGATCAACAAGTTGATTTGTCTGTATTAATTTTTTTATGGGGATTTTAGCCCCACATTCCACCTCACAAATGTTTTATGCTTGGAGGTCTGCAATTTAAAACTTTGTTGGTGACTAGCTGCAACTTCACGATCGAAATGGCATGATTGTTGTCAGCTTGCCAACCTGCAGCGTCATCGAGGGTCCAATGAGCTTCCTCACCATTCAAAATGCGTGCTGTCAGGTCGGCGGGTTGCGCCAATCGATTCCGGACAACAGATAGCTCATCTGCGCCGCCGAGATCGTCACAGCTTCACCGGCAACGGATGGCCATATAAACTTTCCTCTCTCCAGCCTCTTGGTGAACAGGCATGCCCCCTGGCCATCGTGCCAGATCACCTTCACAAGATCGCTGCGGCGCCCCCGGAAGACGAACAAATGACCGCTGAGCGGGTCCTTGCGCAGCACCTCCTGCACTTGGAGAGCCAACGACGGAAAGCCTCGGCGCATGTCCGTGTAGCCTGTCGCGAGCCACACTCGCGCGCCAGTCGGAATCAGGATCATCGGCGGGCCAAAGCATCGAGAATGCGACGTAGCGCGTCTCCATCAACGTCGCCATCGACCCGGATGCGATGCCCACTACCAAGGTCGATCTCGATGATGCCTTGGCTCTTCCGCCGACGCGCCGTCGTCGTCAACGGCGCTTCGGCCACCTCCTGCGGTGACGCAGACGGCCCAATCTCGACCGGAACAAACGGAGCTATGCTCGCTTCGCCGTGTCTGCAAAGCTCCTTGCGCCCCCTGAACAGCTGGCTCACATGAAGCCCGGCCACGCGAGCTACCTCGGAAACATTGGCGCCGGGCTCGAGCGACGCCGCAACAAGCCGCTCCTTCTCGTCTTGCGACCACCGGCGCCGCCGCTCGACCGATGTGATCACCTCCGCCCTCGAATTCGTCATAGCGCTTCTCCTAGGATTACCCCTAGGACCTGCAGCGATCGCGCCCGTCAAACAAGGCGGCCCTCAATGGAGGGATACTTGCCTCCCACTTGTCCAGAATCTTCACCTGCAAGGGGGAAACGTCTGCTCTCGGCCGTCGGAAGCGGACACCCTCGGGTTCTTGGCTAACGTAAGCCACGGGTCACAAGCAGACTTCGCCAGATCGATCCATCTGACGGCGACGCAGGCACCCATTCACTTTTGCGGAAGTCCTGCCTTGCGCAAACCATCGGCGATCCGCACCCGCTGAGCGAGGCAGGTCGGATGATCCGAGGGCGAACTGGCGTGGAATTCGGCGATGCTGAAACCAGGGTCGAGAACGAGGCCCGCCTGCAACGACGCCTGCGCTTCCTCGATCCGCCCGAGATGCGCCAGCGCCGCCGCCAGATAGAAGTGAACGAATGCCGCGACATTCCGGTTGTTCTCGATTGATCGCTTGAACCAGTTGACCGCAGCTTCATCGGCGGCAAGATATGACTGCGCGACGCCCGCGGTATTCATCCAGCTGGACGCCCGGCTGTCTCGAGGAGACAGCCGAAACGCATTCATGATGCAGGCTTCGGTTTCCTCAGCCCGGCCGAGATAGCACTTGCCAAGTCCAATCCACGCGTGAGCGGCGGCCAGATTTCGATCCAGCGCCAAGGCGCGCTCGCATTCGGCGATACCCTGGGCGGCGCGCTTGGAGAAAATCTGGGTCACACCCACGATGCAATGCGCCATCGCATGATCTGGCGTGTGTGCCAGAATCTCGGCCAGGGACGCCTCGACCGCCAACAGGCGCGCGGTTCGGTCGCTGGTCATCATGGACGTGGCCCGCATGGCATCGACGAATGCCATCCCAACCTTGGCCTCAACGTTGCCGGCATCCAGGCAGAGGGCCCGTTCGAAGAATTTGCGCGCTTGTGACAGGATGGCGGGAGCTCCTCCCCGGTTCACACTGGCCATGCCCTGGAAATACAGATCCATCGAATCGGGATGTGGCGCCCGCGCCGCCCGGCGGGCCTCGGCAGTGACCAATTCCGTTCCGAGCTGGCCCGCAAGGCGCGCACCGATTTCATCTTGCATGTCGAAAATATCGGCGATCGGTTTGTCGAATCGCTCAGCCCATAGATGATTGCCGGATTCGGCATCGATGAGCTGGACGTTGATGCGCATGCGGCCACCACCAAGTTGCACGGAACCTTCAAGAACATAACGAACGCCAAGTTCGCGACCCACCTGCTTCAGATCAACATGCTTTCCCTTGTAGGTGAAAGCAGTGTTGGGACCGATCACGAAAATGCCGGCCATGCGTGATAAATCCGTCGTCAGGCTCTCAGTCACGCCGTCGACAAAATATTCCTGGTCGGGATCAGGGCTCAGATTGGCGAACGGCAGAACAACAAGTGAGGGTTTGTCAGGGACGGCGAAGGCAGGTCTCGGCGAGCCGCTCGCGATGGTCGCGCTCGCCGGATCGGGCATTTCACGTACCGTGCCGACGAAACGGAAGCCCTTGCGCGGAAGGGTCTTGATGAGACGTTGCTCATCGCCGGAGTCACCAACGGCCTTCCGCGCTGCATTCAGGCGTGTGGTCAGAGCCACTTCCGAGACAGCGCGGCCTTCCCAGATGGTGCGTATGAGGTCGTCCTTGCTGACGACGCGCTCACGATTGTCGATCAAATAGCCGAGCAAGTCGAACACTTGCGGCGCGATGGCGATTACATCCGACCCGAGACGTAGCTCGCGCCGATCGGTATCGAATGAAAAATCTTCAAAGAAATAGCGCACGCCACTTCCCCGTAACTGCGACATCGATGTTCTTACACCCGAGTGCAAGAATAAGCTGACGGTAAAGAAAAAGTAAGCCGGAAACCAAGCCAGCCCCATCCCCGCCGTGGTACATGAAAACGTAGAGCGGGGGCCGAGGCATCAAACCGCGGTGAGGAGACAGTTGATGATCACACGTCGTGATTTGTTGACCGTGGCGACGGCTGGCGTCGCGTTCTCCGCCGCGAACATTGCGCAGCAGGCCACCGCACAACAGCTGCCAAGAACCGCACATATATTGTCGGGTTTCACGCCCGGGCTGCAGGACGCCCTGGCAAGGGTCGTTGCCGGCCAGATGAAAGATTATGCTGAAACGATTGTAGTTGAGACCCGGCCGGGTGCAGGCGGTCGTGTCGCGGTGGAGGCGGTGAAAACGGCCGACGCCGACGGATCGGTCATGCTGCTCGCGCCGCTTGGATTCATGATGTTCTTTCCGCACGTCTACAAGTCGCTCAGATACCAGCCGCAGGATTTCACCCCGGTCTCGACCATTGCCTCGACCCCGACATTGCTGACGATCGGTCCGAAGGTGCCAGGCGAAGTGAAGACCCTTACAGATTTCGTCGCTTGGTGCCGCGCCAATCCGAAACAGGCCACCTACGGCACGCCGGGTGCCGGGACCACTCTGCATTTCCTTGGTGCGATGCTGGGGCGCACTGCCGGCTTCGATTATCTTCACGTACCCTATCAGGGCAATGGCGCGATTCAGGATTTGCTCAAAGGCGAGATCGCGTCGGCGATCATGCCGGTCGGCAGCTCGCTCGGCCTCGTCCAATCCGGCGATATTCGGGCCTTGGCCACCACCGGCCCGCGCCGCAGCCCGTTCGTTCCCGCGGTACCGACGGTGGGGGAAGCCGGCTATCCGTCGCTAGAGGACCTCACATGGTATGGGTTCTTCGTTCCCGCGAAGACACCGGCCAACATCGTTGAAAAGCTCAATACCGCCATCCAAGCGGCGCTACGCACCGATGAGGTCAAGTCCGGCATGGAAAAATTGGCGGTCGAGCCCGACGCGATCGCTATGGGAGACTTTTCGCGACTGATTACATCCGAATCCGATCGGTGGAAGGCGATCGTACAGGCAACCGGCTTCGTCCCGACCGATTGATCTAGGAGATTGGACCGGCGGAAGTTTCGATTTTAGGAACCATCGGGGGAACACATGAGCCAATCAGAATCTATTCATGATCTCGTGCAGGCGCATCGCATCACGGCGGTGATCTATGTGGCGGCGAAGCTCAATCTCGCCGAGGCCATCGGCGAAGATGCGAAATCGGCCGCCGAGCTCTCCGGGCTGGTATCCACGGACGAGCGCGCGCTACGCAGACTACTCGTTGGCATGACAACCGTCGGCCTCTGCAAGCAAGTGGACCGGGACCGATTTTCCCTGACCGATCTTGGGCGGCAGCTCGACGGCAGCGCCGATCAATCTTTCAAGGACTGGGCTCTGTTTGAGGGCGAGATGCTCGTGCAATCCTGGAGCGGACTAATCGATTCGGTTCGCACCGGAAAAAGCGCGACCCAGCTCTGGGGAGAAGGCGACGACCGCTATGCCGCGGCAGGCAATTCGCCGGAATGGATCGCTCGGTTTAACGCCGCGATGGTTAATCTCACGCGGACTGTGGCTCCTAGGATCGTTGAGGCCTTCGACTTCTCGACCGCGCGTGTCGTCCTTGATGTGGGTGGGGGCACCGGCGAACTGCTCGGCGGCGTGCTGCGCCACCACCCCGGTCTTGAAGGGATCGCCTTTGACCTTGCACGCTGCGAGGAAGCAGCACGGGCACATTTCGACCGTCTGGGTATCGCAAATCGCTGCCGCTTCGTCGCCGGCAACTTCTTCGAAACGGTGCCATGCGGCGCCGACACAATCTTATTGAAGAGCATCATCCATAATTGGAAGGACGATCGTTGCAGGATCATCCTACGCAATTGCCGGGATGCACTTCCATCCGGCGGCAAGCTGATCATTGTCGAACGGATCATGCCGGAGGTTGCCGTGGCCGACCCTGAACACCGTTCGCGCGCTATGAGCGATCTCAATATGTTGCGGGGAACCGGCGGCGTCGAACGAACGGAATCCGAATACTGCACTCTGATTGAGTCTGCCGGCTTCGTTTTTGCCAAAACGTCCAGTGTCGGTGCGTTCAGCCTTATCCAGTTTGAGAAGGTCGCCAGCTGATCTCGGATAATTTAAGGGCATCGCAAGGCCGATTTCTCCGTTTGGAGGGAAACAATGTCACGCAGAATATCGCGACGACAATTTGCGGCAGCGACCGCCATGTCATCTGTTGCCTTCTTCGCGGCGCCTCATGTGCGCAGTGCTTACGCCGCCGGCAAACTATCGATAGGTCTCTGGGATCATTTCGTGCCTGAGGCCAACAAGGCGTCGGGCGATCTCATCAAGGAATGGGCTGCGAAGGAAAAAGTCGAGGTCCAGATCGATTACATTACAACCCAGGGCAACAAGCTCTTGCTGACCATCGCCGCCGAAGCGCAAGCGAGAGCTGGCCACGACATTCTCGCGATGTCGACGTGGCGGCCTCACACGCATGCCGAGCAGCTCGAGCCGGTCAACGATATCATGGAGCCGATCGTCAAGCAGAACGGCGAAGTTAACAGCGTCGTGCAGTATCTCGGCCAAGTGAACGGCGGATGGATGGCCGTTCCGGCCACGGCTGGTAGCCAAATCCAGGCTTCATGCTCTCGCATCGACCTAATGAAAAAATATGCCGGCATTGACGTGCAGGACATGTATCCGGCCGGAGGAGCACCGAGAGCCGACAATTGGACAACAGAAACCTTCCTGAAAGCAGCAGAAGCCTGTCACAAGGGAGGATTTCCCTTTGGAATCGGATTGGGAGAGACGATCGATAGCGTCGCTGCTGCCGGCGCATTCTTCCACTCATTCGGCGCACAGCTGGTCGACGCCTTTGGTAAGATCACAGTCAGGACCGACGAAGTGCGTCAAGCTCTGGAATTTTACAGGAAGTTGATCGGGCTTTTGCCTCCCGATGTAGCAGCGTGGGACGATGCATCCAATAATAAATGGCTCATCTCCGGCCGAGGAGCGCTGATCATGAATGCGCCCAGTGCCTGGGCGGTGGCGAAGCGAGATGCTCCACAGATCGCCGCGCAATGCTGGACCCACGGCTTCCCGGCGGGTCCGAAAGGCCGCTTCGCGCCGTACCTGCCCTTCTTCTGGGCGATATGGAAATTTACTAGAAACAAGGAAGCCGCCAAGAGCCTCCTCGTTCATCTCTCACAGCCGTCATCGATTGAGAGAATGGTGGTTGCAAGTGGAGGCTATGATCTTCCAGCCTACGAGAAGTTCACGACGTTGAAGATTTGGGCGGAAGCAGAGCCCCCCAAGGGCACCCTTTATCACTACCCAAATCCCTACAAACATCAGAAACTCTCCGTCGTGGCTTCGCCGGCTCCGCCGAAGATTGCGTCGCAGATCAATGTCCAGGCGACGTTAACCAAGATGTGTCTCCGTTACGCACAAGGCGAAGCGATGGAGAGGGTTCTCGCTTGGGCGGAAGGCGAGTGCGAGGGCTTCATGCGGACCTGAAAAGAGAGGGCATGCAATTACCGGCCTACAGCGCGGTCCTGCTGCCTGACGGCGTAGCGCCTATACTTTGGACGGGACTGCGTGCCGCCGCTCGCTACGGAAAATCGAGGTGCGGCGGCGACAAAGCCGAGGAGGACAGCGGACACCGTAAGGACAATCGTCGGGGAAGAGTGGCTGATCATCTTGGTATGCCCTCGTCCGGGAACAAGCGGCGCGCGCCGGTCATTCGACATCGCCGATGAGTCGCCCGGCGATCCATTCCCCAGGAATCTCCTGCTAGGCCTTTAGCAGCCGGCTGTTCGCAGGCGTTTTAAGAATTTGCTTCAATATTGATTGAGTCTGCTGCGGGTCAAACTGCGACTTCAGCCCTGTTTCAGGGCTGATCCGGTGTACGCGGGATAGCAGACGCTGCCGGAGTTCGCGTGAAGGTCAGCAGCGGGGCCACTATCAGACGGTTCGGACGGGCTTGTAAATCAGCCCTTGGGCTGAATTCTTCCTACAGTAGTGCCATGGCAGCCTTCCCTGCGTCGTGCGGAACGCCGATTGACATACCCGCCTCGGTAGGGGGTCACTGACATTCCCTGCGCAGTTGACCGCGTGCGCCAGCCAACTCGCGGCCGGCGGCGGCGCTGCTATTCTTGCCCGATTTCATTTGTTCGATCTGTCTGTCGATGATGTATCTCTCGATCTGCTCGCACTGCTCCTTCGACCGCTTGTTCGCGTGCGTGCCGCTGTTCGAGGGAGTCGCCTTTGGCGCCGGGCCGGTCGTCCCGTTGAGCCTGGCCGCCGACTGACGGAGACGGTTGTTTCCGGCCACGGTGGCGTTGTCCGCGGCGGTCTGGGCCTCGTTTGGCATCTTGGCGCTGCGGAAGCGCTCCCTCGCCACGGAGAAAGCGCCTTCCGCTGCGGACCAGTCGCGGCGCTTGGCGGCAGCCAGGCCGGCCTGAAAGGATCTGCGCGCCTCCCTAGCGTCGGCCTCCGCTGCGGGATCCGCAGCCGGGCGGCCGGCGGCGGGCTTCGCGGGTGCCACGGCTGCAGCTGCGGGCGGCGCGGCCGACGGCGTGCGGTCGACGCCGAAAACGCCGGCGGCGACGTTCGAAGCGCCGCCGATATCGCGCGACCGCGCACTGGCCGGTACCGGCCCGAGCGGGTCGCGACGGCAGTGCCTACCGACATCGTCCGGCCGTCGGGCGCCAATGTGTAGTTCCAGGTCCCGACGGAATTGGTGTAGATGAAGACGTTGCCGTCGCAGGTCCAAGTGTGCTCACCCTTGACGCAGAAGGCGTGGTCTTCGCACGTCGCGCGGCCGTCGGCCGTCACTGTGGAGTTGTTGCCGCCAGTGTGGGTCCATCGGCCGACGAACTTGCCGGCGCAGCTGGCTGGCGGGGCGGCGGCTACCGGGGCGATCGAGGCGAGAAGCAACGCGGCCGCTGGTCGCCAGGATGGCCATGTCGCGTTTGAGGTCCTCCATGACGGCGAAGCCATCCGGATAGCTCACCAGGATCTTGAGGACCGTCACCTGGAAGTTCACGCCCCCTCCGGATCAATCAGCGCCACATCGTGGGTGCACGGGACAGCGCGTCGTGGCCGACCCGCCTGAGCCCATCGGGCGAAACCTCGCCTCTGGTGGCGGCCTCCAGGATTTTCGAAGCGACGTGAGTCCGGCTCCAATCTCGCGGTGCGAAACGCTTTCGCAGACTTCATCGAGGCGCGCAAAAGCGCGGTAGTTTCCGTGTCGAACATGAGGTTCCCCCCAAAAGGGAAAACCCCATCCTAGCCGCGTTTGCCGGCTTGGGGATTCAGGCATATTAAGCTTTGCGGAAAATGGCTCGGAATTCTAGCGAAGGCTGGGATGGGCCGAATGTCAGGCCAGTCAACTTCGGCTTCGATATTCATTGAGGACATCGAGCCAGCTGCATGTCGAGGACCGCCAGTGATCCCAAACAAGACACTGATGCGTCGCTTCGAGGCCACTTCGGCTCCCCCGCGC
>NZ_AJQF01000284.1:0-9951 GCF_000261705.1 Bradyrhizobium genomosp. III
CGTCGCTTCGAGGCCACTTCGGCTCGCGCGCGCGACAAGACGGTTCAGTGTTCCGAACGCAGCCCCGCTTCGATGCGCTGGATCAGTGGCTCCCGCAGCGCAGGCACCACGTTGCCAAGGACGACGAAGGTGCGGACGATGGGCAAATACGGCTCCATTGCCGCCGTCAGCTCAGCGAGAGACATGCCGGCCAATCGCGCATATTCGGATTGCGCCGCCGCATTGGTCGCGCGCGGCCGCTCCGGATTGTCGGCTATTTCCGGGGCGAGCTCGGACAGGATGATATGCAAGAACGCAAGATCGAAGGCGGCGGGCCCGCGCATCGCGAAGGTCCAGTCGACGAGCTTTGGGCCTTCCGCCGTCATCATCACGTTGCCGGGGCTAAGGTCGCAATGGCAAAGCCCGTCGCCGGTCGGCAGGCGATCGATCAGGGCGAGGATGTCGGTGGCGATGTGCTTCGGGACCTTGCCGCCGTCGTGCCTCAACTCGCTGTCCATATACTCGCGCATGGAGGGGAGCTCCGACGCCAGGGACGTCTTGTGAACAGACATGGCCAGAGCCGCGAGGATCGCGCCCGCCTGTTCGAACGTCACCGCGCCGATCCGCGAGAGATGCCACAGGGTCGGTCCGTCGACGCGCTCCAGCACGATGCCGAAGCGGCCGTCCAGCGTCACCTCGCCGAACACCTCCGGCACCGGGACGCCGGCGGCCCGCACAGCGTGGATCATGCGTACCTCGTGCCGGCCGAGCAGATGAGAGACGCCGGCCTTGAATAGTTTCACGACCTGACCGGGCGCCCAAGCATAGGCTTCGGAGAAGGCGCCTTCACCGATCTTTTCCCCCAGCGATCCCTGCATGCCCGTTCTCCGCTGTGCAGATGAAATACCGGCGGCGAGAAAAAAGGAACCCCTCTCGTCGCGAGGGCCGCCGGACATAATGATCGCCTTTTAACCTGCAGAGACCTTCGTGCTCTCTCCGCTAAATGGTCCCAGTCCGATTGTGTCCCGTCTCTGCCTTAGCTCTGAGCGGCTCCACGTCCGCTTCCGAGAGGTGAACCGATCAAAGTAATGCTGGCTACCGAGGGCAGCCTTTGACCGGGTCGGAAGTCAGTCAGCATCTGCGTCACGAGGCAGCTGGCGCTGTCCAATTCCAATCGTCCAAACGGTAGACATCGACATCATCCGGATCGAATGCCTCACGAGTGGGCATCTCGATTCGACGTGACATAGTCGATCTCGCAGAGCGTAATTCCGAGATCTGCTACTTCCCGGTCGGTAAGGCGCCAAAGATCACCCCGCAGCCGCTCCCATTTCCGCCACTCTTGAAACGCGCCCCACAAACTCTTCAAGGCACCGGAATAGTGTCGGTCCGATACGGTCGTCTGGGCTAAGCCCGTCTGGTAAAGCGTGCTCATTGCAGCGCTCCGTTGTTTCCACCAAGAGAGGATGCCAGAAACCCGGCGGGAACGCTTCACGTGCTGCTTACATTTCCATTAAGAGCAGCTTACTCTTTGCGTTCTAGGTTTTGCTACAACCGGGGGAATTGGCAGCTGCTCTATCGTTTTGCGGGTACGAATTCGACACCGATCAACGCGAGCTGCGTCGCGGGGCCGACCTAGTATCCTTGCGCCCAGGTGTTTGACCTGATCGACCACTGATAACTAATAGCGCATCGAATTCTGAGGCACGTTCTCAGATCATGCTGCCGGGCAGGAAGCAGCGAACGCGCGGATGGCCATCGATGTAGTGCTTCCATACCATAGTCGGACCGGCGCGGTTCGGTTGGTTTAGGACGGCGCCCTCAGGAACCACGACCCACTTCCCTTCGATGCGGACGCGGTAATGGCCACGGTCGGATTCCCAATCGGCGTCGAAGACGATGTACCCATCGGCATTCGTACAGCACTGCCCAAACTCACTGTGCAAGCTCTCGAACCATGGCTTCAGCGGCGAATTAGCGTAGCGCCCGTCATCACGGGCGAGCACCGGTCTCGCCAACACAATCAGGCCAAGCATGAGCGCTGCATGTATTCTCGCGGACATTCGTTCCTCTCTACGATGCTGCAAGCGCGCTATGCGCCTATCTACTGTCTCGCTCTGCGATATGCGGAGGACGGAAGCGACAAAATCGGTTTTACCCCTGGCTATGGAGCGAATGCGGCTGCCTGGGAAGGCCCGGATGTACCGGGCCGAACGAAAACAAAACGCGACCTCACCGGCAGGTCCAAACCGTCTTCGCCGTCCTGCCCGATCAGAATGAGACCCGCCCCACCATTGGCCACTGTTAGGATGACCGGTACACCAGCCCATGTCCTGATCGGCTCCATGGCCATGATAAGGAATTCGCCGATCGGCTGATCCAGATACTGAAGCCTTAGCTGCAGCGCGACTTCGGCGGGTGCAAGCAGAAGGCCCAGCAATTGCGCGCGCGCATAGACTTTTCGCAGCGTTGCCGTTGTGCCCGCAAAGCCAAGTTCGGCTGGCGATACGGCAACAAGCTCGACCTCTGTCTTCTTCGTGCTGAGGGTAAAGGTCGGCCTTCCGAGAATCTCGTCGGCCGAGCTCCCAACACCGCAGCCCAGTGCACTCATCGCGTCCCGAAGAGCGGCCAAATCCCTAAACGTCCCGACAGTAATCCTCTTCCAGAAAGGAACCTCGGCGGCGGAGCTGAATGAAGTCCGAGTGTCGCGGGCTGGTGGAGTCCCCTTAAGCGCCAGGTGATTGCGCAGGACATCCTGCGCCGAGCATTGGGCTTCAGCAGCGTTGGCGCAGGCGACGACAAGCGCAGAGCAGACAAGTAGGCCAGCACTCCGTTGTGCAAATGCACCAGCCCGTCGCATTCTCTTGGAGTCGTAGGTCGCACTCATCGTCGCCTCCGCTACGTATTCTCGGCGGCTAGACTGCCGAAGCGCGGTCCGGTGCGCTTTACGAGCGGCTTACATTTTCCTTATCAGCGGCTTATTCTCTTCCATTCCGACTGGCGGGAGAGGCGTTGTTTCGCTGCGGGGCTGACACGGCGGAGGATGGCAGTTGCGCTATCTGTTCGAGGAGTACGTCTTCCACACCGACCGGCGCGAGCTGCGTCGCGGGGGCGAGTTCGTGCCCGTCGCGCCGCAGGTATTTGACTTGATCGATTACCTGATCCGCAACAGGGAGCGAGTTGTCACCAAGGACGAGCTCATCAAGGCCATTTGGAATGGGCGTAGCGTATCCGACGCGGCGGTGACGACCCGCCTGAATGCCGCCCGGGCCGCAATCGGCGATTCTGGCGAGGAACAGCGCTTAATCAAAACACTACCACGCAAGGGTTTCCGCTTCATCGGACGGGTCCGGGAGGCGGGAGAAGTTGCGAACCCAGATCCGGGCGATGAGCCCGAGAGCGCTCCTGCAGTTCCCGACAAGCCCTCCATCGCCGTACTGCCGTTCGCGAACATGTCTGGCGATCCCGAGCAGGAGTACTTCGCGGATGGAATGGTTGAGGAGATCACCACCGCTCTTTCTCGTTTCAAATGGTTGTTCGTGATCGCTCGAAACTCTAGTTTCACGTTCAAGGGCAAAGCCGTCGACGTCAAGGAAGTCGGGCGCAGGCTTGGGGTGCGCTATGTCCTTCAAGGAGCGGTGCGAAAGGCGTCGGGGAAAGTTCGCATCACGGGCCAATTGATTGAAGCGGCTACAGGCGCACACATTTGGGTGGACAAGTTCGAGCGTGACATGAGAGATGTTTTCGCGTTGCAGGACGAAGTCACGCTCGCCATTGTCTCAGCGATCCAGCCAAAGTTGTTTCGAGCAGAAATTACACTGGCGACTCGGCGGCGACCGGAAGACCTCACCGCGTATCATCTTTATCTCCAGGCAATACAGCAAGCCGTCCGATCGACCCGCGAGAGTTTGGCCGAGGCACTCCGACTGGTTCAGCACGCTTTGGAGCTTGACACCGGGTTTGCTGCTGCGGCGGCGTTGGCAGGCGACTGTCATATGGAAAACGTCTTTAGAAGCTATGCGATTGATCCACAATTCGAACGCAGTGAAGCCGTTCGGCTTATGCGCTTGGCATTGAGCCTCGACGATCATGATCCAGACACGTTAGCAACTGCTGCATCAATCTCGGCTTTTTTGGTAGGCGATCGTGAGGCTGAGATTGAGATTGCCGATCGGGCGGTCGCGCTCAACCCAAATTCATCTCACATATGGAGACGCAGAGGTTGGGTCTACAGCGTTGTGGGGCAGCCGGAGGAAGCGATCCGGAGCTTTGAACACGCAATCCGAATGAGCCCGGTGGACCCGCAACAGTTCACAGTTTTAACCGGGATGGGATTTGCCCTTATTGAGCTTCGTCGCTTTGACGAGGCCGTCGTTGCAGGGAAGAGAGCCCTGCGCCAGAACTCTTCCTATCCAGGATCGTACCGCTGCCTCGCATCCGCTCTCGCACATCTCGGACGGGACGCTGAAGCTCGTGAGGCGGCAGCTGGTGTGCTTGACTTGGACCCCACCTTCACAATATCGGCGTGGGTCGCTCGGAGCCGGCTATCAACTAATGCGAAGCTGATGATTGAGGGCTTTCACAAAGCCGGTCTGCCCCAGTAATCGGACCTCGTAGACCGAACATAGTCTTCGCAAAAAAAAGCGAATGAGTCAGAAGTCTTGACCAACCTGAAGCCGTGCATTCTGCTAGTGTTTGCAGTCCGGGCGTGTGGCCCGTGCAGGGAGGCGAGGGTGACAAACTTGGAAGTCTCCAATGACCCTCCGGGCAAGCCGCCATCCAATAATGAGCAGCCAGACAAAGCGGCATTCGATGAGGAGCGGAAGCCGCCATCCGATCGCAATCTAAAGATTCGGTTGCGGGCACGATTGCAGTTGATCGGCGGCGCGCTCGCTTCAATTGCTGCCGTGGGAGCGATTGCGGGCGGGCTCGTCGGCTACTGGACTGTTTGGAAGACGCTCCGCACAGACGTGTTTCCGGAAAGCCAAAAAACGCAGAAGAAGGCTACCGCACGGCCCGACGTTGCTCCCCGTTTGTCTCTCGTTGTTCTGCCATTCGCAAACCTCAACAACGATGCGGAGCAGGACTATTTTGCCGACGGCATTACGACCGATCTAACAACAGACCTCGCGCAAATGCCCGATACATTCGTCATCGGGCGCGGGACGGCTTTCACCTATAAGAATAAGCAGGTCGATCTCAAGACGCTCGGCAAGGATCTCGGTATCCGATGGGCGGTACAGGGCGCGGTGCAACGGGCCGGAGATCGGGTCCGGATGAACGTGTCACTTGCCGAACTGTCGACTGGTCGTGACGTCTGGTCTGACCGCTTTGACGGCGATCGGACAAATCTTGCGGCCTTGCAGGAGCAGGTCACGGCGCGCCTCGCTCGCTCTCTCAACGTCGAACTCATCCAGGCCGAAAGCCGGCGCAGCCAAATGGACAGGCCAACCAATCCAGATGCTGTGGATTTCAGCATGCGCGGCTGGGCGAAGCGCTATGGCCCCCGGACCAAGTTTACGAATGCACAGGCAAACGACTTGTTCGATAGCGCACTGCGCCTCGATCCAGACAACACCGATGCAATGATCGGGAAGGCGTTGTGCATAGCCGAGGGCGTGATCTACGGATGGTCGACATCCGTGGTTGAGGACAAAAGAACGGCGCTGAAGCTAATTGATCAAGTTCTCGCAAAGCGCCCGGCGACCGCAAGCGCGCACGTAGCCAAGGGAAACATTTTGAATTATGGAAATCCTGAGGAAGCTTTGCCTGAGTATGACGCAGCTTTGGAAATCGACCCTAATTCGCCCGTCGCATATGCATCCAAGGGGATCGTACTTGTTACGGCGGGTCGCGCGCGCGAAGCGTTTCCCCCGATTCAGATCGCCTTGCGCCTAAGCCCCAAAGATCCGGCCGCTGGCACTTGGCACTACTTCCTCTGTCATGCTCATGTCCATCTGCGTCAATACGCGGAAGGCATCGAGGAATGTAAGCGCTCCATCAACTTGAGTAAATTGGACTGGTTTCCGTATGTAGATCTGATTTCAGCTTATGGAGCCACTGGCCAATTGGAAATGGCCCAGCAAGTGTTGGTCGAATTGAATGCAATCCGACCGGACTTCACGATCCGATGGTTTCAGCAAATCGGCTACGCACGTTCGAGCAATCCGCAGTTTCGTCGTGAGTACGACGACATCGTCGAAGGACTGAGGAAGGCCGGCGCTCGCGAGCAATGAGATGGCCAGGACCTTCGTTGCTTGCTTACTTACGAGCAGGGGTCTCCTTCTGGCTCTTGCCTGACCTCCGCCGGGCGCGCTTTGAGGTCTCCTTTCAACAGGTGAGCTGACAAGGTCGTGCTGTTACTCAGGGCAGCCCTTGACCCAAACGCGCTCCGCTTCCGCTGCCCAGGTCCAAAATAGATTCTCACAGCACGCCTCGAAATCGGCCGAGATTGCCGGCCGAATCAGCCGAACAGGTGGTACACAGCGGTGGTCGCAAAACACCGGCCGGCTTTTCGGGAATCCTTGTTTTTCGGCGGAATTCGCGCATTTGGGGGCATAGGGGAAGAGAGTCCCACTCTCTCCGCCGCAGTGCGCGATAAAGCGCATGTTCAGTCGTTGAGAATTGATCCAAGTTGATTTCGTCGAGCCGCTCGGAAACCGCTAACGTCATGCAACGCATCCTTACAGGTAATCCGGCGAGATGGTCCAAACAGCCGTATGCTTGATCTCCGCGTCTTCTAGGTCGCGGGTCACCGGTACGCGATAGTCGGCGAGTCGGACAAGTTTTGTCTTCGGAAGGAAAGAGCGCCCAGGGTCGCCGATCAAGATGGTCGCGCCGGCGCGCGCATGGTCGGCCAGAAATGCGAAGGCACGCGCCGCGGTGTCCTGCTCATAGAAAATGTCGCCCGCGAGGATGGTCTGCCATCGGCCGCTTGGTTGAGTGTCGAGCACGTCCTCGCCGCACGACGTGAGGTGGACCTGATTGACCTCCGCATTGAGTTCCGCCGCCGCGATCGCGAAGGCGTCGATGTCGGACACGGTCACCCCGACCGCGCCAGCCTTCATCGCCGCGATGCCGACGAGTCCGGAGCCGGAAGCGATGTCGAGCACGCGCCGGTCCCGCACGGTATCAGGATGATCGAGTACGTAGCGAGCCAGCGCTTGGCCGCCCGCCCAGGCAAAGGCCCAGAAGGGCGGGGGAAGGCCGGCCTCGTTCAGCTCGTTCTCGGTCTTCTGCCAGAGCGGCACTGATTCATCGGCGAGGAAGACCGCGATTTCCGGCACCAGGGGCACCGACCGCAGCCGGGTGTTGGCTCGGATGAAGGATTGCGGGTCGGCAATGGACGTGGCTGTCAAGGCGGGCCGTCGCTGTCTCGGTCCGCTGATAATTAGCACGAACCGTCTCGCGCCGCGAAGGCGGACGTAGAGCGGCTGCGTCTCGATCTCGCCAAGCATGCCTAGTCGCTGGGCCTTCAGGCGGCCGCGCGCCGAGCCGCTCTTTCGGCCTTGTCCGCGGCGATCTGCTGCGGCGAGCGTCGCGTCCGCTTGAGAGGCGCCGGCGGCCGATTCAAGGCTGGGACCTTGAATCTCGGGAAGAGAGCCAGCTCCTTCGCGAGCACCGGCACCTTTCGTTTGCCGTACCGCGCCCCAGTCCCGCTCTTGCTTTCATGGCCGCACATGTAGTCGCACAACTCGGGTTTCATCTTCGTGCCGCGCACAATCTCACGCCAGAGATGACGCCAACCGTGGTTGGGCTGCACGTCGGTGATCTTGAGCGTATCGCGCACCCATTCTCCCAGCCGTTCGGCGACCTTTTGCCATTGGGGATTGGCCCCCTTTCCGCCGCGGGCGCGGACTGGATCGTAGAACAGCGGTTTGCCCAGCTTGCGGCGCTGTTCGACGTAGACCAAGAATTCCTGATCGCGCAGATGCTTGTGGACCGGCACGCGGCGCAGCCGCTTGCCTTTCGTGATCTCGGGTCTAAGCACGAAGCACCAATGGCCGAGGATGGGCTGAACGTCCGACGGCAGGAGCGAAGTGATCTCGTTGACGCGCGCGCCTGTATAGGCGCAGACCCAGGGCACCCAACGTCTGGCCGCCCTCATCTCGGCGGACATCAAGTGCGACGGCGTCGCTACGGTCGCCGACAGGATCTTCAGCGCCTGCTCCGGATCGAAACCTCGCTCGTCGTCCTCCTTCCAGGCCTTGACGCCCTCGACCTTGATCCCGGCAAACGGATTGACCTCGAGCCGCAGCGCGTTGAGCATGTGGGTGGCCACCGACCGGGGCGCCGCCAGCCAGACGTCGCGGACGGCCTTGGAAGCGATGCCCTGGGAGATCATGTAGTCGCGCCAACGGACCGCGTCCTGCGGCGTCACCCGCGCGAGGTCTCGGTGCTTGATCCATTCGACGAAACGTTCGATTACCGGCCGCCAGCGCTTGGCGGTCGGCCCGTCGAGGCCGCCCTTGATCCGAGGCTGGCTGCAGTAGAGCTCGAAGGCCTCCATGATGTCGACCTTGGGCTTCGTCCGCTCCTTGGGCAGTTTGCCGAGTTTCTTGTTCTCCTCGAAGTCGCCGGTCGAGGCGCGGAAGACGTCGCCGTAGGCCCCCTTCCTCGCTTCGGCGAGAAGAGGCTTCAGCTTTTCGACCTGCGCCTCCGCGGGCGGCTCTCCGAGTTCGCGGGTCAGGACCTCGCGCGCCCATTGGTCGAGCGCCTCTTCGGCTCCCGGATCATCCTGGTTCTCCGTGAGTGCGAGCCACCTCAGTGCGCCGAATCCCGTGCCGGGCTCGGCGATGTGGGCGTCGCGGATCCGGATGTGGGTCTCGCGCTGGATCGCGAACAGGTCCTGATGGGTCAGGGGCGCCACCGGGCCCCGACCGTCTGGGCCCCGCTTGGCCTCAAGAGCGAGGCGCGCCCATTCGCGTTCCAGGTCCTCCGAGACGGCCACGATCCGGGCGTTGGCCGTCCGGCGGTCCGTAGTTTTCAGCGACTTCCAGACCTCGGTCTGGCCGACCAGAGCGCGGTAGCGCGCCGGTACCTTCTTTCGGATCCAGTAGACGTTCTGCTCCTTGCCGCTGGCCTTCTTGGGCCGGAAAGGGGTCGGCATTTTCGTCGTTCCCATAGTAGTGTAGACCCTCGGTGTAGAACCGACGGCTCAAGGAACGCCCAAAAACACAGATAAACTTGTATTTACCGGGTGTTTTCGCACCGGCGGGGGAGAGTCCCTCCCTCTCCGCCAATTTGCGCCCGACCTCCATCAATCTGTGAGCGCGAGCAGTAAAGTATCCAGTGATGGCGATGAAGATCGGACCGCAGCCCGCGAAATGGCTGCACAAAAAAGCCAAGCAAGGGATGCGTGGCTATCCGGTCGGTACGCTTGCCTTCTATGGTCCCGACAATCAACGGGCCTCGAAGGTTGCGGTGTCGGTGATCCGATATGAAGGAGCTGAGCCCGATCTGCGTCGCTGGTTTTCGGAAACCGGCGACGTGCGAACCGATCCGACAATTCTCTCGGAGATCGCTGCGCATCTGCGTCAAAGCTCCGTGCACTCGGTGGCGATGGTGGACGGAATCATTGGATGTCCGCACGAAGAAGGCGTTGATTATCCGATGGGCGAGCCTTGCCCAAGGTGTTCCTTCTGGAGGGGACGAGATCGCTGGACAGGCGAGTTGGATCCCGGCTGAATATTTCTCGCGCAGGCTCCAGAGCGGTATTCTGGCGGTCGCGCATGCGATCCGCGAACGCAGCCTCACCGGTTGACCTGCTACGCAGCAACCGACACCCCGGTGTCCCCACCAAAGCGGTGCCAGCTTGAACCCACCACCCGCACGACCCGACCTAGCAATGCCCCGCCATCATGCGGCACCGAGGTAACCCACCCCAATGTTCGACAAGGCCTACCGCGACCGCCTCAACGCCGATCTCGCGCAATGGGAAGCCGAGGGCGTGATCGCGCCGGCGGCGGCTGC
>NZ_AJQF01000285.1:0-6044 GCF_000261705.1 Bradyrhizobium genomosp. III
TGCCTGCGGGCATCAACATCGCCGTGGTCGTCGGCATCGTCGGCGGTCTGTTGATCGCGGCCGCATTCCTTGCCTTCGTCGCGGCGCACTGGACCGAGATCGCGCGGCTGTTGCGGTTCGCGATCCTGCTCGCCGGCATGATCGCTACCTCTGGCCTCGGGGCCTGGTTCGCGGCGAGCGGCCGCAATGTTCTCGCCGATCTCTGCGCCAGCGTCGGCGCGATCATCTTTGGCGCAGGCATCGCGCTGGTCGGCCAGATGTATCATCTCGGCGACGACTTTGCCGGCGGCATGCTGCTGTGGTCGATCGGCGCGTTCGCGGCGGCACTGCTGACCGGCTCGCGCGGTGCGCTCGCGGTCGGCCTCGTCGCCGCCTGCATCTGGACCTGCATGCGGATCTACGACGCGCCCGACGTCCTGCATCTTCCGTTCGTGGCGGTCTGGCTGATCGCAGCAAGCCTCGCCTTCGCCTGGAATTCGCGCGCCGCCGCGCATCTCGTCGCGCTGGCGGTGCTGCCGTGGTGGATCGCGACGTCGCTCCGCTTCGAGTTCGACGGCGCCCAGCCGTCCTTCGTGCTCGCCAACGGCGCCGCCCTGCTGTTCGGCGCCGGGCTCGCGCTTGCAGCCTGGCCCTCGCCGAGGGCGCTCCGGCTCGGGACCGTCCTGTCGATCTACGGGGCGTTCTCGCTGGCCGCTGTCGCTGTCCTGGAGGTGACGACGGTCGACGATTTCATTCGCTTCCGGACCGGCACGGCGTCCGGCCAGCCGCTGTGGGCGATCCTGTGCGGGGCCGCAGGCGTGATCCTCGCCCTCGTCTCCGCCACGTTGACGAAGCGTGCGGGCGAGATCCTCGGCGCCTGCGCGACCGGGCTGGTGTTGCTCGCCGCGCCGATCTGGCCGGTCTCCACGGCCGGCGAGCCCTGGTTCGCTTACGCCGCGCTGCTGTGCGCCATGCTGTGCCTCGTCGTATCAGGCGTGCTCGATGACGTGCGCCCGCGCATCGTCGCCGGCTGGCTCGGGATCGCCGGTGTGATCGCCGGCATCACCTGGGCGGTGAAGGGCTCGTTGCTGCGTCGCTCGGCGTTCCTTGCGGCGGCCGGCATCGTCACTGTCGTCTTTGCAACGGCGCTCAATCGCGCACTGCCGAGGGCTGCGCGATGAACAGGTTGGTCACGGCCGTTTCCGAGTTCTGGCAGCGCATCCCGAAAGCCGCGCTATTCGCAGCCGCCGTCCTGCTGCAATGCGTTCTGCTGGTGCTGATGGTCGCCGACCGCATGCAGATTTTGCGCGAGGGCACCGAGGTCACTCTGCAGACGCAGCCGGTCGATCCCCGCGATCTCCTGCGCGGCGACTATGTCGTGCTGCGCTACGACATCTCGCAACTGCCGGCCGGTGCGCTCGCCGGCAAGCCGGCCGACGCGCGCAATCCCGTCGTGTTCGTCAAGCTCGCGCCTAATGCCGATGGCGTCTACGCCGCCGTGTCGGCGCATGCCGAGCCGGTGCCGGTCACGGCGCCCGAGGTGCTGATCCGCGGCCGCGTCAACTATTCCTGCGGATCCAACGTCCGCACCTTCTGCGACAGGCTGACGATCAAATATGGTCTCGAAAGCTATTTCGTGCCGGAAGGCGAGGGCGGCAAGCTCGAGCAGGCCCGCAACCAGCAGAAGCTGCGGATCGTTGCCGCCGTGCTCCCCTCAGGCCGCGCCGCCATCAAGCGGCTGCTGCTCGACGGCGAGCCGGTCTATGAGGAGCCGTTGTATTAAGTTGCTTCGTGTGCGCCATGACAATGCTTGAAGCGCTTTCCTGAATTGCATGGGCAAAGGTCGTTGCGTCGCAAGCCTGCAAGCTCCCCCGACGTCCCTGGTTCACCGGGACTCTTCAGGAGTGGCGTTGATGATGCGTCCGGACCGGCGGCCGCCAATTCCGGGGTCGGTGCGTTTCGGCGATTCAGCAGCCACCCGGCCAATATTCCGGTCACCACGAACCCGCCCAGCAGCGCCATTCCCATCTTGATGTCGTTAGCCTCCTTGCGCTCCTTCTCCTCGGACTCTCTCTTTGCTTGTAAGCGCTGCTCTTCCCGTTCCACATACCACTTTGCTGCGGCTTGAAGCGCCGTCGGCGGAACCGTCCAGCTCACCGATGATTTTTCCGGTCTTGAAAGAACGATCGCCCGCGACAGCAGTGCAATTTGCGACGGCGACTTGCTTTCAGAACTGACTCTGTTCGCCGTCAAACGCGATGCGAGCCCGAGCGAAACCCCACCGCAGACCGATGAGACCAGCGTCAGACGGCGATTGCCCTTCGCTTCTTCGAGGGTTTCCCAGCGCCCCAGGCCTGGAAGCGAATCCGGCAATGCAACGTGATCGATCTCATGAGCGTCGATCAGTCGCGTGAGATCATACGCGTAGAGGTTCCGCTCCTTCAGGATATGTGCAATCGCGAAATGCCGGTAGATATTGTACATGTCGCGCCAGATCGGCTCGGCACGAATTGTCTCCTCCATGCGAGCGGTCCAATCACAGGCGAACTCCCTTGCGATGGGATCTTCGTTCCCGCTCTTGGCCCCTGCATCTGCGTCGGCATCCGCGTCGCTGAGGATCACTTGGGCCGACTGCAGGAACGCTGTTTCATAATCGTGTGCATATTCGAACTTGCCGGGTTCAAACCAGAACCGGCGCCGGCTGCTCCAATCGCCCGTGGACGTGCCAGCCCGAAGCATCTGCCGCGACTGGTTGAGCCGGCGCGTGAACGTCCCGGGCAAGGGCGGATCAACCGGCAGTTGAAGCGTGCCCTGCGAAACCTGCTTCATGCGATAATCGGCTTCGACGAGCACCTTCGTCACGCGGGAATGCCTGGGCAGGGCGTCCACGCGAACCATTTGCGGCTGTTGCGAGCACATGCGCAGGTATTGTTGCTTCGCGGCCGCGTCGCGCCCGGCAATCTGGTCGAGACCGGGCGTTTGGCTTCTGTCCGGGTCCAGAGAGATTCCCGGCTCGATCTTCCCGTATTTTCTGTCGGCCGATCTGATCGCGACGATGAGATCGTCGAGATAGAGATCCGGTTGGCCCCTCTCGGCAACTCCGCAAAGCAGGATATCGTTGTCGTCGTCCCGGCAGACAGCGTCGATGCGGGTCAATCCGGTCAGCCGCTTTGGTCCGCCCGACTTCGCCCGCTTCAAGGCTTCGCGCAGCGAAACCGCGACGTCCGCCCGCATGTCCGTGATCGCCGTCGCGGGGGGAGCCTTGCAGGCGCTGTCAGCCGCCACCGCAGCCAGGGGCTGTTGCGCGACGAGCGCGCTGACGCCCGACGCCAGGAAGCCGCGCCGATTGACAAGCACTCTGTGCATCATGGAGGTCTATTTCCCCGCTTCGAGAAATTTCGAAGTTAAGTATCCGGCTTCTTCAAATTGAGAACCTTGCGCCTGAGCTCGCCCAGGTCGCTTTCCTTCCCCGTCGGAGCCGCTCCGATGTGCACGCCGCCGACAGGTGCCGCGGATGGCGAATGAGTTGGACTGCTGACGTTTGATCCGGATGGCTTTGAGCCGATTTCGGGTGAATTCGAGCCTGATCCAGCTCGCTCGCCGGCGCCGCTGACGCCCGACTCTCTGGTTGGGAAGGAATTTCCGCTTGGGGAGGAATTTGGTCTCCGGGCGCTGGGGGCCACTCGCCCGCCGCCGTCACCTGAAACGTCCGACTCCAGCGGGGTGCGCTGATTTCGCCAACGCTGAAGCTCCTGCAACTCGCGAGCGACGGCGGCTGCGCCGTTCAACCGCATCCGCTCCTCCTGGGGACTCTCGTAGTCCGGTCGGGTCGTGAGGTTTTCTCTCAACGAAGCCCTGTCAATGCATTGTCCGGCATCATAGGCAGTTCGAGCGACGTCCTGCTTGAGACTGTCGCACTCCATGCATTTTTTATACAGACCCTGCAATTCGACGGAGATGTAGCTGCAGTTCCACCCGGGACCGTGCTTCTTCTGCAGGGTCTCGGCCTGGGCCGGAAAATTGCAGGCTCCAACAGCTGCAATTGCCGCGAGAATGAAGTAGCGCATGAATGTCATTCAGCTAATGATGTGACCGGATCGACGGCCGGCAAAACAATTTTCACTCGCAGCTTAAACCAGCAGAACTATGCTGCAACTTCTTTCCGTCCAATTAGTATCGGCCTTGCACAGTTTGGCTAATTCCGTTGTTGCGACGGGTATCAGGCGCCATGGTTTCGGCCGTGTTTTTTCAATGCTCGCCGCAGCACCTCCCACACCCGGGGATCGTTCATCTGCGCCACGTTGAAGCGCATGAAGTGATGTGACGTCTGCGACACGCTGAACACGTTGCCCGGCGCGAGCACGACATCGTCCTCAAGCGCGGCGCGCGCGACCTGCGCGGCGTCCTGTCCGCCTGTGAGCCGGCACCAGAGGAAGAATCCGCCGCGTGGCATCAGCCATGGCTCCAGCCCCAACGCCTGAAGTTTTCGCGCGACGTCGCGGCGCGTCCGCGTCAGCTTTTGCCGGAGCTCGTCCATGTGCTTGCGATAGCTGCCGCCGGCCAGCACCTTTGCGATGATCTCGGTCGCGGCCGGGCTCGGGCCGCCAAAGCTGGTTGCGACTTGGAGGTCGACGAGATGCTCGATCCAGTCGGCGCGCGCGGCGATGTAGCCTGAGCGTACCGAGGCCGACAGCGTCTTGGAGAAGCTGCCGATGCGGATCACGCGGGTGAGCCCGTCGAGCGCCGCTAGGCGCGGCGAGCGCTCCGGCTCGAAATCGCCAAAGATGTCATCCTCGATGATGGTGAGGTCGTGCGCGGCGGCCACAGTCAGAAGCCGGTGCGCGGTTGCAAGCGACATCGTTGCGCCGGTCGGATTGTGCAGCGCTGAATTGGTGACGTAGAGCCTGGGACGTTCGGCACCGAGGATCTGCTCGAAGCGGGTGACATCAGGGCCCGACGGCGTATAGGGCACGCCGACGATCCTGGCCTGATGCGCCCGCAGCAGCGCACGGAAATTGAAGTAGCAGGGATCGTCGACCAGCACCGTGTCGCCGGGACGGAGCAGGAAGCGGCAGACGAGGTCGGCGCCTTGCGTGCCCGAGCCCGTCAGCATGAGCTGATCGACCGACGCGGGAATCGAATCCTCGGCAAGGCGCGCGAGCAGCAGCCGGCGCAGCGAAAGGCCGCCGCGCGTGCTGCCATAGTCCGTCAAGAGATCCGCATCGGTCCGCGCAAGGGCACGGACGGCGCGGCGCAAGGCCGCTTCCGGCATCCACTCCGCCGGCAGCCAGCCGCAGCCGGGCTTCGACACGGCGGCGTCGGCATCGAGCGATTGCCTGGAGACCCAGAACGGATCGACCTCCCGGTCGCGCCGCGGCCCGGCCTCGGTCAGCGCAAGCGGCGGCATGATGGTCGGCGAGACATAAAAGCCGGAGCCGCGACGGGCGCGGATCAGGCCTTCGGCTGCGAGGCGATCATAGGCTTCGACGACGGTCGACGGCGACACGCCCATCGTGGCGGCCAGGCTGCGGACCGATGGCAGGCGGTCGCCGGCACTGAGCGCGCGGCCGGCGACCTTGGCGCGGATCGCGCTCATCACGTCAATGGTCCGCGTGCCCCCGCGTCCCTTCGATGGCGCTCCGATGTCCAAGGTGTATCACCTTCCATACCCATACAGATTTGCCGGATTGTACTGGATTGTGACTGGTCGTGCCACCGCCGGCAGCCGAGTATCGCGGCTCGGGAAAGGCGGAACGGACATGCAATCTGCGGGAAGCGGCTGGGGCAACGGCCTGCTCGGCGTCATCATCTTCAGCGGCTCGCTGCCGGCGACGCGCGTCGCGGTCGGCGGCTTCTCCGCGCTGTTCCTGACATCGGCCCGCGCGGTCATCGCGGCGCTGATCGGTGTGGCCGTGCTCGGCGTGCTGCGGCAGGCCCGGCCGCAGCGGGGGGATTTCGCCTCTCTCACCATCGTCGCCATCGGCGTCGTGGTCGGCTTCCCGCTGCTGACGGCGCTCGCGCTCCAGCACATCACCTCGGCCCGTTCGATCGTCTTCATCGGCTTG
>NZ_AJQF01000286.1:0-8615 GCF_000261705.1 Bradyrhizobium genomosp. III
GTGGCGGCGAGCGGCCGCGGCCCTTGTTCTGGCTGTTCGCGATCCTCGGCAGCGCCACGGTGGCCGGCTTTGCCTTGTCGAATGGCGGTTCGGCCTCGCTCACCGGCGATCTCCTGATGGTGGCTGCGATCGTGCTGTGCGGCCTCGGCTATGCCGAAGGCGCCGCATTGTCGCGCCGGCTCGGCGGCTGGCAGGTGATCTCCTGGGCGCTCCTGCTCGCGCTGCCGCTGATGGTGCCGGTCGCGGTTCTGACCTGGCCGGCGAGCTGGAGCGGCGTCAGCGTGCCCGCCTGGATCGGGCTCGCTTACGTCTCGATCTTCAGCATGTTCGTCGGCTTCATCTTCTGGTACCGCGGCCTTGCGATCGGCGGCATTGCGCGTGTCGGCCAGTTGCAGCAGCTCCAGCCGTTCTTCGGTCTCGCGCTCGCCGGCCTGCTGCTGCACGAGCCCGTCGCCTGGAGCATGATCGCGGCGACCGCGCTCGTTGTCGCCTGCGTCTTCTTCGCACGCCGGTTTGCGTGAGGCTTGTGCCTCACGCCTGCCCCATCACTGTCTTCGTCAGCGCGCCCTTTGCAAACTTCTTCAGCGGCATCGGCTTGCCGAACAGGAAGCCCTGCACGAGATCGAAGCCGAGCTCGTTGGCGGCGACGAGGTCGGCGCGGCTTTCGACCCCCTGGGCCACGCTGCGCGCGCCAAAGCCCTGCGCGAGCTCGACGATGTGTCGGCACACCGTGCGCTTCAACCGGTCACTGCCGCTGCCGGTGACGAATTGCCGGTCGGCCTTCAGCTTGACGAAGGGGACTTTGTCCCGCTCCATCAGCGCCGGCCAGTTGGCGCCGAGATTGTCGATCGACAGGCCGATATTGTGTAGCCCGACCTCGCGCGCGACCTCGGTCAGGAGATCGAGATCGCGGATCGCCTCCTCGCTGTCGATCTCGACCGTCAGCCCGCCGAAGGCCGGATGCGTCGGCACGCGGCGGCAGAGATCGCGCACCGCCTGCGGCTCCTTAAGATAGGACGCGGGCAGGTTGATCGAGAGATCGACCGGGGTCTGCTGCTCCAGCAGATAATGCCAGTCCCGTATCGCGCGCTCGATCACGAATTCGGAGAGGTCGCGCAGATGCGGATCGCGCTCTTCGGGAATGAAGTAAGCCGGCGGCACCACGCCCCAGGTCGGATGCCGCATCCGTACCAGCGCCTCGGCGCCGCTGCGGATCAGCGTGCGCGCGTCGATCTTGGGCTGGTACCAGAGCTCGAGCCAGCCGGCATGAAGGGCCTCGCCGACATGCACGGCGGGACTCGGCGCGGGCTCTTCCGGCAGCAGCATGGCGATGCGCTCGCGCAGCGTTTCCGCCGCAAAGGGCGTGGTCAATGGCGGCAGCATGGCAAGGCCATATTCCTCGCCGACCTGCCGCACGGCCTTGACGATGATCGACTCGCGGGCGCCGACGGCGAGAACCTTGCCGGCGAATGCCTCGCGCACCAGTATTTCGAGGAATCTCCCCGGCTCGATGCCGTCGGCGGCGACGCCGAGCAGGATCAGGTCCGGCAATTCGGTGGCGAGCACGGTTTGCAGCTCGTCCGAGCTGGCGCATTCGCTGGTGACGAAGCCGAGATCCTCCAGCACCTCGCTGAGGAAGGCGCGCAGATGCCGCTTGCTATCGGCCACGCAGGCGCGCGGCGTTACCTTTCGTCGTCCGAAGGTCACAGGCCTTCGTCCGACGAGTTCAACCATCCCATCGTTCATCAACACCACTCCCGTTCCGTGACGGTTTCTTAAACGCCGAGCGTGGGTTCAAATAAGGAGAGCTTCACATCGTTCTTGAATTATCTGAGTAACGTTAAGCCCTGCAATTCGAGCTAATTTGTCGACAGACTCTTCGCAAAGAACTCGCATACCCGAGCACCACGCGCGCAACGCCTGCCAGCGCACGCGAAATGTCTCTCGCGCGATCTGAGCTGCGTCCTGTTCGCCGACGGATGGAAGCGAGCGACGCAGATGTGTGCCCTTTCGAAGCAACGACGCGACCAGCGGAGATTAATTTCCGGCGTTTCTTCGGGGTGTGCGCCCGCTCGTTGCGACGAAGACGGTGAACAGGACCGCGTCGTCCGCGGTGGGCGGGCTGCGTTGCGGCGGTCGCTCTCCCCGATGGCTTTGGGTGGATTGGGAGCGTGCGGCGGCGACGTTCGGAGGATTGCATTCGCGCGATGCGCGCAAGTTTCGCTTTCGCTCGTGACGGTTCTGCGACACCGCGTCCGGGCCCACGGCTGCAAATGTGAAGTGCATCACACGCGCATTGCTGCACCTGCGCTATTGCTCCGCACAGCCGGTGGTGGGCTGTCGAGGATTTACGACAATGACGATGCGGCGAATGATGTATTGGTGGTTCAGGATCGTGATGTCAGGGCGATTTCTCGATCGCTTCCTGTACCTGCCGCGTGCGCATTAAAGCGCGATGCGATCATCGCGCTTTGGGTTATTGTTCAAGCGTGATCTTTTCGGAAAACCGCTGCGCACTTTTCCGGATCATGCTTTAGGCACCTCGCGCGATATCAGGTCTGCCCGATCAATTTGCGAAACGCCGCCGCGCCGTCCTGCATCACGTCGCGGCCCTTCCAGGCCAGATAGGTCAGCTTGCCGCCGAGCGTGTCGTGGCTGCGCAGCCGGCGCGAGCCGAGAATGTGGCCGACATTGGACGGGAAGCGGCTCACCTCGGCCGACACCAGCGCCGCGATCGCGTCCATCAATTGCTGGAGCCGGATTCCCCATTCGCAACCCTCGATGCCGTCGATGCGCACCTTGAGTGCATATTCGGTGTCGTAGATCTCGGCGAGCAGGTCGCGCGCGACCAGCACCCGGTTGTGCCGGAGTGCGATCCGAAGCGCGAGGCGCTTGTCGTCGAGCCGGTCGAGTACCATGGGAATGACGCAGGCATAGGGCGTCGCGGCGACATCGGTGACGCTCTTGCTCGCAGCGGCCTTGGTGGCGAGACGCGCCAATTGCCAGGGCATCGTCAGGCGCCTCGCCACCAGCGCCAGCGCGAAGGGCAGCGCATCGGGATGAGACTTCTTGAAGGCGTCGAGCTGCGCGGTGATCTGGGCAACCCGGCCGTCGTCGAATTTCACGATCTTCTCAGGCAGCTTTTCGTTGAACTTCGGCAGCGCATTGCCCGCACGCAGCACGTGCTGCATCTTCCTGACGTCGTCGAAGGCGGTGCGTGAGGCCGTGTATTGCGCGAGTTTGCCGCGCGCGAATTCGGTGCTCTCGGCCGAGGCAAAGGTGCTCTCGAGGACCTTCACGACCTTGGTCTGGAAGGTCGAGGCGACCTTCAGGACTTCCTTCGGGTTGTTGGCGGCGACCTGGTCGTTGATCGCCTTGATGTAATCGCGTGCCATGGTCGGCAGCAGGTCGCGGCAGATCCACTCCCAGATCGGGGTGAGGGTGTTGCGCGAGATCCGTCCCATATTGGCGTGCTCGGGCGCGCCGTCGATCAGGAGCAACTCGAGCGGCGCGAAGAAATAGCGCGACGGGCTGGTGGCGCGCGCCTGGGTCGATCCGTCCTTGCGAAACTCGGCGCGCAAGCGCGACTGGATGTCGGACGAGCCGGGCATGTCGATGCCGCACAGCTCGAGCCGTTCGAGTTCGCTGAGCAGACAGCTGCGCGACAGCGGCGTCAGCCTCTGCAGGAATTCCGACAGCCGATCGATGTCGTTCATGGCACGCAATCTTTCGCAGCGTTTCCCGCGGGCGTGCGGGCCCAATGCGTGGAGGCATTTGCGCGCTCTCTACTTCCCCTCAGAGAAGCAAGTCGCCGTTAATTAATCCGTAAAACCCGGGGGGCGGCGTCGGGCCAAAGCAGCGTTAAGGATGATTTCGTCCGTCTGCCCAAGTTTTGGGCGAGAAACTCAACCCTGGCGTGGGCCGGCGCTGCCAAACGCAAGCACAAATTGTGCCGGCGACACCACTTTAACGCAAAACCGACAAAATCACCGTAGTCTTACGGAGCAAAAAGTTAACCACAGACCGCCCCCGGTTCCGCTAAACGAGTGACATGGGGTCACAGAATGATACGGCCACCGATTCGCGGCCGTCGGAATGGTACGAAAGCAGCGCTGCTCCAACTGAAGAGCTCGATTTCGTCCGCCTGAGCGCCGCCCGGGCCAAGGCCGCCGACGAAATGGCTGCTGCCATCGCCCGCGAGCTCAACGGCCCCCTGACTGCCCTGCTGCTCTACATGGGCGAGATCAAGCATCACAGCGATCAACTCGCGCCTGTGACCGGCGACCGCGCCTATTTGCAGCGCGTGGTCGAGAACGCGCTGGCACAAACCGAGCGCGTTTGCGGCCTGGTCAAGCAGCTTGCCGGTCCTCACAAGGGTGGCTTGTCGATCCCCTCCAGCGCCGAGGACGCGGAATCGAAGGCCGTCCGCGCCCAGCAGGCCCAGCGCGTGCCGAGCGCCGAACTCCTCAGCCTGTCGGGTCAGAAGCGGCTGACCAAGCGCGAGCGCGAGGTGCTGAGGCTGATCAGCGAAGGTTATTCGAACAAGCAGGGTGCGCTTCGAATGCAGATCAGCCCGCGCACGTTCGAGAGCCATCGCGCCGAGGCGATGCGCAAGCTCGGTGCGCGCAACACCGCGGATCTCGTCCGCGCGGCGCTGCTGCACTCGATCGACTGAGGCTGGTGTGTTGCAGCGCCGGCGGGCGATGCGGACAAGGCCCCGAGAGATCTTCCGGGACGTCTGAAAAACCCGATCGCGCTCAGAAATAATCTTCGGCGAAGGGACGCGCGCGCGAGACGGGACGCAGCGGCTTGATCTCTTCCTTCGGTCCGTTCGGGATGATCGTGATGGTCCAGCGGGGCGGCATGCTCGATTCATGCTCCAGCACCGAACGCACGAAGCCGGTCACCGTGGACTCGCCAGCCCTCACCGTCGCCATGCGGCCGTTGAACTGAGCAATACGGAAGCGGCGAACCTCTTTCTGGTCCGCGGTCTCGTAGGTGAACATGGAAACCCTCCTGGTTTCCGGCGACTATCGCCACCTATGATTAGCCATCTCTAAAAATCCCAAGCCGTAGAAGTACGGCGGGAATGCACGCGCGTGTGGTTAGCCCTGCGGCTCCTGCGCGCGCGCGGCGGCGTAGGCGGCGTCCATCAGGTCCAGGAGATCGCGGAATTCGCCATCGCCGAGCCTCTCTGCGGACTTCTCCAGTCGCAGCGCCAGCGCCGCGAGCCTGACATAGCCGAACGTTCCGGCCGCGCTCTTCAGCGAATGCGCTTCGCGCGCGATCCTGGCGTGATGCTGCGCCGGCGGGAGCGTGCGAAACAATTGCAGGCGCGCGGAAGTCTCGCTCCAGAATACATCGCGCACTTCGCAGGCACCGTCCTCGCCGATCTCGCGCACCAGCGCTTCGTAAGCGCGCGGCTCGCGCGCAGGCTCGGCATCGAGCGCCTTCTGCGCGGGCGCGACGGTGACTTCAAACATGGGCCTGCTGCCTTGATCACGGGTCATTTGTCGCGCGGCACGTCCCGGCGCGAGGAATGCCCCGTGTCTACGGCATTCGAATTTCAGTTCCGGTAGCAGGACACTAGGTGTTTGCAGGCCGGCATTAGCAGGCAGTTTACCATGCGCGTGCGGCGGTCAGCGCGCGCCGAGCAGCCGGTCGTACTGGGCCTTCACGGTGGCGTAGCATTCGCACGCCGTCTGGCGCAGGCCGTCGAGGTTGGTGATCTGGATGTGCCCGCGGCTGTAATGGATGAAATTGGCTTGTTGCAGGGTGTTGGCGACCAGCGACACGCTGTTGCGCCGTGCGCCGATCATCTGCGCCATGGCCTCCTGGGTCAGCAGCAGCCGGTAGTCGCCCGAGAGGTCATGCGTGTGCAACAGGCAGCGCGACAGCCGCGACTCCACCGGATGGGCGGCATTGCAGCCTGCCGTCTGCTGGACCTGGGCGTAGACCGCGAGCCCGTGGCGCGTCAGCAACGTGCGCAGGGTGCTGCTCTGATCGGCGGCGATCCGCAGCCGGTCGAGATCCATCACCGACGCGACGCCCGGAACCAGCACGATGGCGGTGTTCAGCGCGGACGCATCGCCCATGGTCGAGAGCGTCCCGAGCAGGCTGTCTCGGCCGATCATGGCGACTTGCACATGCTCGCCCTTGGCGAGTTTCACCACCAGCGAAATGACGCCGCGGTGGGGAAAATACGCGCGCTTCAGCGCCTCGCCGGTCTCGACCAGCACTGCGTCATGGGGCAGGTCGACTGTTCGCAGGTGCGGGCGGATCGATTCATAGTCGTCTGCCGACAGTGCGGACAGGAAACCGTTGGCTGAGCGCACCATCGTTTCCAAAAGCTGCCTCCCGTTCCCGCGCCATCGAATCGCGATAGACGAAATCACGCCCGGCGGCGGGTAAGTTCCATCATGTTCACGCCGGGATATATTGGCAATTGGGACAAGTTGTCCGACCACGGCAGCGGTCCTGCCACGCTGCGTGCACGCCCGCATACCGTTGATTGCGCCGAGCTGTCGTCACGGCCCGGTTCCTACCAGGCGGAGGTGGTGGGCTTTCACGGCCGAATGGCAGTCGCAGGACGTCGTCTCCAGCGCCCGCAGATCGAGGATTTCAATCTGGCCGCGGCTGTAGTGAATGATGCCGGCCCGCTGCAGCGCATGCGCGACCAGCGAGACGGCATTGCGCCGTACGCCCAACATCTGCGCCAGCGCCTCCTGGGTCAGCGGCAGGATTTCACTGTCCGAGAGATCGCGGGCACGCAGGAGCCAGCGCGCGAGGCGCGCCTCGACCGGGTGCAGCGTATTGCAGAGCAGCGACTGCTGCGCATGCGCGAGCAAGGCCTGCTCATGGCGGACCATCAGCTGGCGAAACGGCGCGCTTGCGGCAGCGACCGTACGGAAAGCTGCGATTTCCAGCACGGAAGCGGTCCCTGGGAACAGCACGACCGCGTCTGTCGGCGCGATGCCGCCGGCAAGCGCCGCGCCGCCACCGACGACACTGTCGCGGCCCAGCATCGCCACCTCGATCATCTGTCCTTCGGACAGGCCCACCGTGATCGAAACGGATCCGCCATGCGGGAAGTAGACATATCTCAGCGCAGCACCCGCCTCGCACAAGACAGATTTCCTGACCAGTTCGACTGTGGCGAGATGCGGACGCAGCAGATCGAGATCTGCCGCGTCGAGCATTTGCAGTAATTGGTTGGACGGGCGGCCGCTCGCAATCATCGAAGGTCAATCCGGCGTGTTCGATGTACGATCGGTGTAAAGCCCGCTCGTCATCCAGTTGCGCGGTGACAAAAACATATTGTAAAGGTTGTGGGGCTGTCCATATACCCGTTAGAGGGCAGACAGGCTGCGGCATTTGCGGCGGAAATAAGAATGGCGCGCTGATTCGCTCATGAGCCTGTGCGCCGGTCCTGCAGGGGCTGCGCAGGAAAAAGCTGCAGGGGGGCTTTCATGAGCCGGAAGCATTGCATCCGCGCTGCGATCAGAGGCCGGTCGACCCGCGCAGTGTCGTCCGTTGGACCAGCATTTACAGCCATCCAATATTGCCATGAAGCCTGGCGCCGCGTGGCCGCAGATTTCGCGTCCATCTTCCCCGTGCCGCCAACGACATTCGCGACCGTCCATTTTTTCGATTGAAAGCAAAGGAGAACGGCGTGCCCCACGGTTCAATTATTGAATCGCCAAAACGGGAAACTCAAATGGGGACAGAAGGTCTGCGCCATATTCTCGTTGTCGACGACGACCCGATGGTCTGCATGGCCATCGAGGTCTATCTCCAGCGCAACAATTTTCGGGTAACGATTGCCGAAGGAGGTGAAGCCGGACTGCGCGCGCTCGAACACCAGCAATTCGATCTGATGATCATCGATATCTTTATGCCGCACATGCGCGGCTTCGAATCGATCCGGCTCTTTCACGAGCGGGCGCCGGTCATTCCGCTGATCGCGATGTCCGGCTACGCCTTTGCAAATCTGAATTCGCCTGCACCCGATTTCCTCCGGATGGCGCTCGAGCTCGGTGCCGCACGCTGTCTGCGCAAGCCGTTCACGCCGCACGCGCTGCTCGCCGCCATCAACGATTGCCTGGCGGAGCACCGTCCCGACGGCGACATCGCCTCGGCCGCGCGATTGGGTTAGCGCGGCGCGGGCGGCTATGGCCACGGGGTAACGGTTCGTTTACCGCGTCCGCGGACCACGCAGATCGCGCCGCCAATGCGAACTGAGGGGCGCGACTGCGCCTCTGGTTGCGGACGGCGCGGTTCGATGTCCCGCAGGCCGCCCCTATCGTCCTTCATGAGCAGGATTTTCCGGCGCGCTTCGCCCGCTGTTATCGGCCCGTTTACCTCACGCGTCCCCACCGTCGCGGCGCGGAGCCGGTTTTGCCGAAAGGCGCAGCCGCATGCGGGCGAACCGCAAACTTCTCTTCAATATCCGTATTAGGACGGAGGATGAAATTAACGGGACTGTGAAAAGGGATGTCTAACGATCGAGAATAGGGCTTCCGTCCGTGCCAAAGGTGGCGCAGGCGCCGAAGTCCAGGGGTCAGGTCAGTAAGGCGTAGCTCATGGATGATCTGTTGCGGGAGTTTTTGACGGAG
>NZ_AJQF01000287.1:0-15370 GCF_000261705.1 Bradyrhizobium genomosp. III
GGAAATCGGGCGTGCTTTAATGGTTGCTACGGCACCGTCGCCCGGAGCGACTACGCCCCCTGATCGAACGCCTTGCGCAAGGCCACATAGCCCTGCTGCTGCTGGCTCCAGTTGCGGCCGCCGGTCATGGCGCCGTCGACGACGAGATCGTGCCCGTTGATGAAGCTGGATTCGTCGCTGGCCAGGAACACCGCGGCCTGGGCGATGTCATCGGGAAGGCCCGCGCGCGGGATCGGCTGGGCGGTCTTGTAGACCTCGCGCATCACCGCCGGCGTCTTCTCCGCAGCATCGGTCGAGAGTCCGAGCGCCTTGCCGAAAATGCCGGTCGCGATCGCGCCCGGCGAGATCGCGTTGACGCGCACGTTGGACTCGCCGAGCTCCATCGCCACGCATTTGGTGAGATGGATCACCGCCGCCTTGGCCGCGCTATAGACCATCGAGGACGAGAACCCGGCGAGGAGGCCGGCGATGCTGCCATTGTTGATGATGCTGCCGCTCCCCTGCCTCTTCATGTGGGGCGCGGCGTGCTTCATGCCGAGCATGACGCTGCGCACCAGCGTCGCCATCGCCGCATCGAAGCGCTCGACCTCGAGGCCTTCGATGCCGCCGGTCTGCGCCGGGCCGCCGGCATTGTTGAACAGGCAGTCGATCCGGCCGAACTTGTCCGCGGCGAGCGCGATCAGCGCCTGCATCTGGTCTTCGAGCGTCACGTCGGTCTGGCGGAAGATGCAGTTGGCGCCGAGCTGCTTGGCCAGGGCTTCGCCCTCCGGTAGACGCCGCCCCGCGATCACAATTTTGGCACCTTCGGCAACGAAGACTTCCGCAGTGCGCAATCCGATCCCGCTCGTCGCCCCCGTAATCACCGCAACCTTGCCGTCCAGCCTGCCCATGGAATGTTCCTGTTTTCGAACGATTTGACGCCAAATGGCGAACATCGGCCGCTGCCATCGCCGCGGACGCCACTATCCCTGCCTGCCTCCGACAAGGCAAGCTATGCTTGTGCGGACGGGATGCGTAACATCTTCACAGGTCGCTCGATTTTCGAACGCATATCGCAACTGGGCTGCGCATGGGGAAGTTGATCGACGAATTCCGTAGGGGTTGGCAGGGTGCGGCGCCGCCATCGCTCGGTCTGAGCATTGCGTTTGCGGTGGCCTGCCTGCTGATTGCCACGCTGACGCGCTGGGCCCTCGCGCATGTGCGGCCCGACGTCTACTTCACTCCCTACTTCCCGGCCGTGTTCTTCGCCGCCGCGTTCGGGGGCTTCCGGATCGGAATCGTGACAGCGCTGGTCGGCGGCATGCTCGGCGTCGTGGTGAATTTCGGCGATGCCTTTGCCGATCGGGCGCGATTTGCCCTGCTGGCACTCTATTGGGCGGTCTGTGCGCTCACCATCTGGGGCGTCGAGCACTATCGCACCATGCTGGCGGAGCAGCGCCGGATCTCCAAGCGCCTGATCGAGGAAGAAGATTATCGCAAGCTGCTGGTCGACGAGCTCCAGCACCGGCTGAAGAACAAGCTGTCGACGGTGCACGCCGTGCTGCACCAGGTGCTGCACGACCACCCGCAGGTCTGGGCCCGGGTCGATCCTCGGTTGCGCTCGCTGGCCGCGACCGACGATCTGATCTCGCGGATCGACAAGGCGGGCTGTGACATCCGCGACCTCCTGATCTCGGAGCTCGGCCCCTACGGCCATGTCCGCTTCACCCTCAATGGCGACCGCCTGTTCCTGCCGCCGAAGCTCGCGGTCACGCTCTCATTGATGTTTCACGAGCTGGCCACCAATGCGGGCAAGTACGGCGCGTTCTCCGCGCCGCGCGGTCTGCTGCAGGTGTCATGGACCGTCAACGACGACCGCCTGATCATCACCTGGGACGAGACAGAGGGTCCGAGCGTGGACAAGGTCTCCGAGCCCGGCTTCGGCACCAAGCTGCTGAAATCGGCACTGTCGTCCTTCGATGGCAGGACCGAGATCTCTTACTTGAAGACCGGGCTGCATTGCATCATGCAGTGCCGCATCCCCCGAAGCGAATAGCATCGCGCGTCAGGCGAAAGCTGGCCCGCGCACCCGCCCGCAGTTTCGCATGGGCCGTTGACCCTCTGTTAATGACGATCGTCGGCGCGCGTCGCAACGTCGCAAAACACCCCCGTATTTCTCCGTACCCCTTAACCAAACTTAAGAGGGAACTGCGCATGATTGCGTGCATTGCAGGCGCGCTGAAACAACAAGATTCATGACTTCTATGAACGACAACCAATATTCCGGCGCGACTGAAGCCGAGCTCGGTTTTCTCAAGGAAATCGTTAGAATGCTGCCGGCCGGCCTGACCGTGCAGGATGCGCATGGCGAGCTTCTGCTGGTTAACGATGCCGCGGCCGCGCAGCTCGGCATGGACGGCAGCCGTCCCTCACCCGATCTTGCGCCGCGCCGCGAAGCCTGCCGCCAGGCGCTGAGCGCCGGCCAGGCTGTCGTCACCGAGGAGGCGCTTCACGGCGGCGCTGCGCGCCAGGTGCTGCTCACGACCCATCGTCCCGTTCGCCTCGCCGGACGCGAGCTGCTGATCTCGGCGTCCTCCGACATTACCGAGCAGAAGAATTTCGAGGACCAGCTGTTCCGCTCGGCCTATTTCGACGAGCTGACGGGATTGCCCTCGCGGCGCGTGATCGAACATCACGCCAACAATCTGCTGGCGGAGAATGGCGGCGGCGAGCGTTTCGCGCTGGCCTTCCTCGACGTCGACAATTTCAAGCACATCAACGACTATTACGGCCACGCCGTCGGCGATGCGCTGCTGGTCGAGCTGTCGAAGCGGCTCGGGCGCGACTTGCGCGATTCCGACATGCTGTCGCGCATCTCCGGCGACGAATTCCTGCTACTGCTCTCCCCGATCCAGAGCCAGGAGGAAGTCGCCGAATTCATGCAGTCGACGCTGGAGCGGCTGACGGCGCCGTTCTTCATCGACCATTCGGAACTCTTCGCCTCCACCTCGGTCGGCATCAGCCTCTATCCCGATCACGGCCGCAGCTTCGAGACGCTGCGCCAGAATGCCGACATCGCGATGTACCGCATCAAGAACGACGGCAAGGGATTGGCAGCCTTCTTCGATTCCAGCATGGAGCGCGAGGCGCTGGCGCGGATGAAGATCGAACAGTCGCTGCGGCTCGCCATCCTGGAAAAGCGTTTCTGCTGCGCCTTCCAGTCCAAGGTCGACATCCGCACCCAGGCTGTGAAGGGCATCGAGGCCCTGGTGCGCTTGCGCGACGACGAAGGCGTGATCCAGGCGCCGGGATCGTTCATCAATCTTGCCAGCGAGCTCGGGCTGATCGACGAATTGACCCATCTCGTGCTCGCCGAAATCGTCAAATCGATCGACCTGATCAACGAGACGTTCGGCGCGGAAGCGACCATCAGCATCAACGTCGCGGCCAAGCAGGCCGGCAACCCCGAATTCATGCGCAGCTTCGCGCGGGCGCTCGACGACACCGGCTTTCCGCAGCGCTTCATGATCGAGGTGACCGAAGACGCCTTCGTCGCCAAGAATCATTTCCAGGACGAGATCCTGCCGATGTTCCGCAAGCTCGGCGTCGGCATCTCGATCGACGATTTCGGCACCGGCTATTCCTCGCTCTCGGCGCTGGCCGACATCACCGCCGACGAGATCAAGATCGACCGCTCCTTCATCACCGACATCCATAAGCGCCCGCGCAGCCAGGGCATCCTGCGCGCGATCGAATCCTTGAGCGAAGCGCTCGGCATGACCGTGATCGCCGAAGGCCTCGAATCCTACGAGGAGCTCGCTTATCTGCAGGCCGCGACCAAGATCCGCTACGCGCAGGGCTATTATTTCTCGCGCCCGATCTTTTTGGAGGAGTTGAAGCTGGCAACGCCCGTGTCCAGCGAGTCGCGCGCCAGCGTGGCAAACCGCCCGCACCAGCAGAACCGCCAGGGCTATTCGCGGGCGAGCGGGTATCGAAGGTAGGGGCGCGAGCGCTGCAACACATACCGCTGTCGTCCCGGGGCGCGAAGCGAACCCGGGACCCATAACCACATGGTGTGGTTTGGCGCTAAGACGGTCACTCCGAGTCCCCCGTTATCACATCTCCCTGTGGCTATGGGTCCCGGATCGGCGCTTCGCTTGTCCGGGACGACAGCGGAGTATGGGGCACAATCCAATTCCCCCTTTGAAATTGCTGCCCTTTTGCTAATACACAGGCAGACTTCCCCCGGGATATGTCATGTCCGCCTCTTCCGCCTCGATCAGCGATCCCGCCTATCTCCGTGCGCGCGCGATGGAAACGCTGTTCGAGCGGCTGGAGAAGCTCTGCGAGGGCGCGATCGCGATCGACCGCGGCGGACGCGTCGTCTACGTCAATGAAAAATATCTCGCGGCGCTCGGTCTCAAACGGACCAGTGAGGCAATCGGCCGGCCGATCGAGGAGGTCATCCCCAACAGCCTGATGCGCAAGGTGGCCGAGACCGGCGAGCCGATCCTGCTCGACATCATGGAGCTCGGCGGAGAGCAGCTCGTCGTCACGCGCATGCCGATCGAGGACGAGAACGGCACGGTGATCGGCGCGATCGGCTTCGTGCTCTACGACCATCTCGAAAGCCTGAAACCTCTGCTCGCCCGCGTCGCCCAGCTCGAGAGCGATCTGCGGCTGGCGCGGCGGCAATTGTCCAACGCCCGCGCGGCGCGCTTCACTTTCGCCGACTACGTCGGCACCACGCCTGGAATCGCGCAGGCCAAGCAGCTTGCAAGCCGCGCGGCGCGGCAGAGCGTCACCGTACTGCTCACCGGCGAGACCGGAACGGGCAAGGAGATGCTGGCGCAGGCGATTCACAATGCCTCCTCGCGTGCGGAGAAGCCGTTCGTCAGCGTCAATGTCGCCGCGATTCCCGACACGCTGATCGAGTCGGAGTTCTTCGGCACGGCGCCCGGCGCCTATACCGGCGCCGACCGCAGGGGACGCGAAGGAAAATTCCGCATCGCCGACGGCGGCACGCTGTTCCTCGACGAGATCGGCGAGATGCCGCTGCAATTGCAGGCCAAGCTGTTGCGCGTGCTACAGGAGCGCGAGATCGAGCCGCTCGGCTCGGACAAGATCTCCAAGGTCGACGTGCGCGTGGTCGCCGCGACCAATGTCGATTTGCGCAAGCGCGTCAGCGACGGCGCGTTCCGGCCCGATCTCTATTACCGGCTGAACGTGCTCTCGATCGACCTGCCGCCGCTGCGGCAATGCCTGGATGATCTCCCCGACATCTGCGCCCGGCTGCTCGAGGACATCAGCGCCTCCGGCGATTACGTCAAGGCAAAGATCACGCCGAGCGCGTTTTACGCGCTGGCGCGCTATGACTGGCCGGGCAACGTCCGCGAGCTCCGCAACATCCTGGAGCGGGCGCTGATCCTGAGCGATTCCGGCCGGCTGACCGGCGAAGATGTCGCCCGCATTCTTCCCGTCGGCACCGACGTCAGGCCCGCAGCATCCGAGCGCCCGGCCGGAGCGGTGGTGCCCTATGCCGAAGCCGAGGCCGAGTTCGAGAAGCACACGCTCGAACGGGCGCTCGCCGCCAGCAACGGCCAGATCTCCGAGGCCGCCAAAATGCTGCGAATCTCGCGCGCAACCTTCTACAAGAAGCTCGCCAAGTTCGGCCTCGCCGCAGGGTCGGCCTCCGTCTGAGTTTCGAGACACGAACGTGTCCGGAGTCTCGGATTCCGGACACGGCGCTGCGCCGCTGGTTCCGCCAGCAACGGCGAGATTTGCCGTGATTTCAGCCAATTTGCGCAAACCTTCCGCATCTGGCGCGGACCTTGCTCTTCGCTTTGCACAATGACGCATGCTGCACATGCGCATTTGCAACCAGGGAGGACGCAAGATGAGTGAAGCGATCTCGGTCCATCAGCTTCAGGCGAGACAGCCCTCGCACGTCACGGTCGCCACCGCGAGCCTGATCGGCACGGCCATCGAGTGGTACGACTTCTTCCTCTACGGCACCGCCGCGGCGCTGATCTTCAACAAGCTGTTCTTTCCGACCTTCGATCCCATGATGGGGACGCTGCTGGCGTTCGCGACCTATGCGCTCGGCTTCATCGCGCGCCCGCTCGGCGGCGTCGTGTTCGGGCACTACGGCGACAAGATCGGCCGCAAGACCATGCTCTATCTGACGCTGCTGATCATGGGCGTGGCGACCGCCGCGATCGGATTCCTGCCGACCTACGAGACCGCCGGCATCTGGGCCGCGGTCCTGCTCGTCACCTGCCGCCTGATCCAGGGCTTTGGCCTCGGCGGCGAATGGGGCGGCGCGGTGCTGATGGCGGTCGAGCACGCGCCCGCGGACAAGAAGGGCTTTTACGGCAGCTGGCCGCAGTTAGGGGCGCCGCTCGGCCTCGTGCTCGGCACGCTGGTGTTCTCGGTGGTATCGGCGATGCTGACCGACGCCCAGCTGCTTGCCTGGGGCTGGCGCATCCCGTTCCTGTTCTCGATCGCGCTGGTGCTGGTCGGCCTGTGGATCCGCTTCACCATCGCGGAATCCCCCGAGTTCCAGAAGGTCAAGGACACCAAGCAGGAAGTGAAGATGCCGATCCTCGAGGCGATCAGGATGTATCCCAAGAACATCCTGCTCGCGATGGGCGCGCGCTTCGCCGAGAACGGCTTCTTCTACATCTACGCGACCTTCGTGCTCGCCTATGCCACGCAGTCGCTCGGCATGAACAAGCAGGACATGCTCAACGGCGTGCTGATCGGCGCGGCGATCGAGACCTTCACCATCCCGGCCTTCGGTGCGCTCTCCGACCGGCTCGGGCGGCGGCCGATCTACATTTTCGGCGCGGTGTTCTCGGCGCTGATGTCGTTCCCGCTGTTCACGCTGCTGGCGACCAGGAACCCGCAATATGCCTGGATCGCGATCGTGCTCGGCCTCGCGATCGGGCATGCCGCGATGTACGGCCCGCAGGCGAGCTTCCTGTCGGAGCTGTTCGGCACCAAGGTGCGTTATAGCGGCGTCTCGCTCGGCTACAATCTGGCCTCGATCTTCGCCGGCGCACTGTCGCCGCTGATCGCGACGGGATTGATGACGGCCTATGCGCCGGCGACCTGGCCGATCTCGCTCTACATGATCGCGCTGGCGCTGATCACCATCGTGTCGGTCTATTTCGCCACCGAAACACGCAAGATAGTTCAGGGCTGAATGTCCTGATCACCTCGTCCATCGCGAGGAGCGGCCTGTTCCAGGGTCGCTCCTCGCGATAGGATCAAGCAACAACGGCATACGGTCGAAGGGATCGGGAGGAACGCCGTGAGCCATCACCCAGCTCTGCCTTACCTACGCAATTCCGAGAAGGGCAAGGTCGTCACCGCGGCCGAAGCGGTCATGCTGATCCGTGACGGCGACACGGTCGCGACCGGCGGCTTCGTCGGCATCGGCTTTGCCGAGGAGATCGCGATCGCGCTGGAGGAGCTCTATCTCTCCCACGAGGGCGATGCCCCCTATACGCAGGGCAAGCCGCGCAATCTGACGCTGGTCTATGCGGCGGGCCAGGGCGACGGCAAGAATCGCGGCCTCAACCATTTCGCGCATGAAGGCCTGGTCCGGCGCGTGATCGGCGGACATTGGGGGCTTGCGCCAAAATTGCAGCAGCTCGCGATCGCGGGTCAGATCGAGGCCTATAATTTGCCGCAGGGCGTCATCACACACCTGTTCCGCGACATCGCCGCGCACCGGCCCGGCCACGTCACCCGCGTCGGCATGGGCACCTTCGTCGACCCCCGGCAGGGCGGCGGCAAGCTGAACGCGCGTACCACCGAGGACATGGTGGAGCTGATCACGCTACGCGGCGAAGAGTGCCTGCTTTACAAGACGTTCCCGATCAACGTCGGGATCATCCGCGCCACGACAGGCGATCCCGACGGCAACCTCACCATGGAGAAGGAGGCGCTGACGCTGGAAGCGCTCGCCATCGCCATGGCAGCGCATAATTCCGGCGGCATCGTCATTGCCCAGGTCGAACGCGTCGCCGAGGCCGGCAGTCTCAATCCGCGCCAAGTCAAGATTCCCGGCATCCTCGTCGACTGTGTCGTCGTGGCGAAGCCGGAGAATCACTGGCAGACCTTTGGCACGCAATACAATCCGGCCTTCTCCAGCGAGATCCGCGTCCGCGCCGCATCGCTGCCGGTGATGCCGGTCAGCGAGCGCAAGATCATCGCCCGGCGGGCCGCCCTCGAGCTGAAGGCCAACAGCGTCGTCAATCTCGGCATCGGCATGCCCGAGGGGATTGCCTCGGTCGCCAACGAAGAGCGAATCATCGACCTCATCACGCTGACGGCGGAGCCGGGCGTGATCGGCGGCATTCCCGCGAGCGGCATCGATTTCGGCGCCGCGATCAACACGCAGGCGGTGATCGACCAGCCTTATCAGTTCGACTTCTACGACGGCGGCGGCTTGGACGCCGCCTTCCTCGGGCTCGCCCAGGTCGATCGCGCCGGCAACCTCAATGTCAGCAAGTTCGGGCCGAAGCTCGCAGGCGCCGGTGGCTTCATCAACATCAGCCAGAACGCCAAGGAGGTCATCTTCGTCGGCACCTTCGGCGCGGGCAAGCAACGCATCGCGGTGAACGACGGCAAGCTCGTCATTCTCGACGAGGCGAAATCACGCAAATTCGTCGACCGCGTCGAGCACGTCACCTTCAGCGGCCCGTTCGCGGCCGCGCGCAAGCAACGCACGCTGTATGTCACCGAACGCTGCGTGTTCGAGCTCAGGCCGGACGGACTCGAGCTCACCGAAGTCGCACCCGGCATCGACATCGAGCGCGACATTTTGCGCCTGATGGATTTCAAGCCGCTGATCCCGCGCGAGCCCGCACTGATGGACGACCGCATCTTCCGCGAGGGTCTGATGGAATTGCGCGAGCGCCTGCTCACCATCCCGCTCGACCAGCGCTTCACGCTGGACGAGCAGCAGAACCTGTTCTTCGTCAATCTGGAGCGCTATCCGCTGCGCAGCAAGGCCGAGATCGACGCCATCGCCGAGATCGTCGAGAGCCGTTTGGCGCCGCTCGGCCGCCGGGTCTACGCCATCGTCAATTATGACAATTTTTCCATCCTGCCGGAGCTGATGGACGAATATTCCGCGATGGTGCGCAGCCTCGTCGATCGCTTCTATTCCGGCGTGTCACGCTACACCACGTCGGGCTTCCTGCGCATCAAGCTCGGCGAAGCCCTGGAGAGGCGCGGCGTCGCGCCCCACATTTTCGAAAGCGCTGATGAGGCGCAGTCGGATCGGCGTCGGGCCGAGGGAGCCGGCGATGCGCGGCGGGCCCAAAAATGATGCATGCTCGCAAGGCCGATGCGCTCGGCCGGAAGGTTCAATTGCAATGTTCGTAGCGTTGTGCAAATCGCTGTTACCGAGAAACTTTAAATCAGGAGGGACCATCGTGCGTCGATCACTCATCATAACAACAACCATTCTCGCACTCGCTGCGGGCACCTCCGCACAGGCCGACGATCTCAAGGTCGCGCTGATCTACGGCAAGACCGGTCCGCTCGAGGCCTACGCCAAGCAGACCGAGACCGGCCTGAAAATGGGCTTTGAATACGCCACCAAGGGCACGATGACCCTCGACGGTCGCAAGATCGTCATCATCACCAAGGACGACCAGGGCAAGCCGGATCTCTCGAAGGCCGCGCTCGCCGAAGCCTATCAGGACGACAAGGCCGACATCGCGATCGGCACGACCTCGTCGGCCGCGGCGCTCGCCATTCTCCCGGTCGCCGAGGAGAACAAGAAGATCCTGATCATCGAGCCCGCAGTCGCGGACCAGATTACCGGCGAGAAGTGGAATCGCTACATCTTCCGCACCGCGCGCAACTCCTCGCAGGACGCGATCTCGAATGCGGTCGCGATCGGCAAGCAGGGCGTCACCGTCGCAACGCTGGCGCAGGACTATGCGTTCGGCCGCGATGGCGTCGCCGCCTTCAAGGAGGCACTCGCCAAGACCGGCGCGACGCTCGCTGCCGAAGAATATGCCCCGACCTCGACCACCGACTTCACCGCAGTCGGCCAGCGCCTGTTCGACGCACTGAAGGACAAGCCGGGCCGCAAGGTCATCTGGGTGATCTGGGCCGGCGCCGGCAATCCGCTGGCCAAGCTGCAGGACATGGACCCGAAGCGCTACGGCATCGAGCTCTCCACCGGCGGCAACATCCTGCCGGCGCTCGCCGCCTATAAGGGCCTGCCCGGCATGGAAGGCGCGACCTATTATTTCTACGAGATCCCGAAGAACCCGGTGAACGACTGGCTCGTCGCCGAGCACCAGAAGCGCTTCAACGCGCCGCCGGACTTCTTCACCGCGGGCGGCTTTGCCGCCGCTATGTCCGTCGTCGCCGCCGTCACCAAGGCGAAGTCGACCGACAGCGAGAAGCTGATCACGGCGATGGAAGGCCTGGAGTTCGACACGCCGAAGGGCAAGATGGTGTTCCGGAAAGAAGACCATCAGGCACTGCAGAGCATGTACGCCTTCAAGGTCAAGGTCGATCCGAACGTCGCCTGGGCCGTGCTCGAGCCGGTGCGCGAGCTGAAGATCGAGGACATGGACGTTCCCGTTCGCAACAAGCGCTGAGTTTGTCCGCGCTGCCCTCTTCTTCACCTCTCCCGCTTGCGGGAGAGGCCGGGAGAGGGCTCTGTCCTCTCGGGGGTTCCCGCCTGCGGAGACACCCTCTCCCCAGCCCTCCCCCGCAAGCGGGGGAGGGGAGCCGACTGTCATCGCGGACATCTCCACGTTTCCATTGCCAGACTCGATTGAATTCGAATGACGCTTACCCTCGAAACACGCGAGCTCACCATCCGCTTCGGCGGCCATGTTGCGGTCAACAGCGTGACCTGCACGTTCCGTCCGGGCGAGCTCACCGCGATCGTCGGGCCGAACGGCGCCGGCAAGACCACCTATTTCAATCTGATCTCGGGTCAGCTGCGCGCCTCGAACGGCAGCATCCTGTTCGACGGCACCGACATCACCCAGCACTCCGCGCCGCTGCGAACCCGCGCGGGCCTCGGACGCGCCTTCCAGCTCACCAACCTCTTTCCGAACCTCACCGTGGAAGAGAACGTGCGCCTCGCCGTGCAAGCGGCGAACGGCACCCATTACGACATGCTGCGGCCCTGGATGGTGCGCCGCGACCTGATCGCACGCGCCGACGCCATTCTCGAGCAGGTCGCGCTCGGCAGCCGCCGCGGCGTCGCTGCGACCGCGCTGTCGCACGGCGACCAGCGCAAGCTGGAGGTCGCCCTGATGATCGCGCTGGAACCGAAGGTCTTCATGTTCGACGAGCCGACCGCCGGCATGAGCATCGACGAGGTCCCGGTCGTCTTGAACCTGATCGCGCAGCTCAAGCAGGACAAGAGCAAGATCATTCTTCTCGTCGAGCACAAGATGGACGTGGTACGTTCGCTCGCCGACCGCATCATCGTGCTGCATAACGGGCAACTCGTCGCCGACGGCCCGCCTGCCGAAGTGATCGCCTCGCCGATCGTCCAGGAAGCCTATCTCGGCGTCGCGCCCAAGACAGCTGCAGGGAGCGCGGCATGACCGACCTTTTGAAACTCTCCGGCGTCCACACCCATATCGGCCGCTATCACATCCTCCAGGGCATCGACCTCGCGGTCCCGCAGGGGCAGACCACGATGCTGCTCGGGCGCAACGGCGCCGGCAAGACCACGACGCTGCGCACCATCATGGGACTGTGGCAGGCGTCCAGCGGCGAGATCAGCCTCTCCGGCGATCGCATCGAGAGCCGCGCGACGCCGGACATCGCAAGGCTCGGCGTCGGCTACGTGCCGGAGAGCATGGCGGTATTCTCCGATCTCACCGTGAAGGAAAACCTGGTGCTGGCGGCGCGCGACGGCCCGCTCGACGACACCCAGCTCGACTGGATTTTTGGTTTCTTCCCGGCGCTGCGCCGGTTCTGGCTGTCGCGGGCGGGGAGCCTCTCGGGCGGGCAGAAGCAGATGCTCTCGATCGCGCGCGCCATCATCGAGCCGCGCAAGCTCTTGCTGATCGACGAGCCGACCAAGGGGCTGGCGCCGGCCATCGTGATGGCGCTGATCGAGTGCCTGAAGGAGATCAAGCGCAAGGGCGCGACGATCCTCCTGGTCGAGCAGAATTTCTTTGCCGCCCGCGAGCTCGGCGACAACGTGCTCGTGATGGACAACGGCACCATCGTCCATCGCGGCGAGATGGCGGCGCTCGCCGCCGACGTGCCGCTGCAGGAGCGGCTGCTCGGCCTGAGCCTGGAGACGCATCAGTGACTGACCTTGCTGCAACCGATCCGCTGCCGAAGCCGAAGCGCGATATCGCACCGATCCTCTTGCCGGTCGCGCTCGCCCTCGTGACGATCCCCCTGATCGGCTCGCCCAGCACCTGGCTGACGCTGACCGCGGCGAGCCTTGCCATGGGCATGATGATCTTCATCATGGCCTCGGGGCTGACCCTGGTGTTCGGCCTGATGGACGTGCTCAATTTCGGCCACGGCGCCTTCATCGCCGTCGGAGCCTATGTCGCGACCCTGGTGCTGGCGCCGTTCGCAGCCGCCATTCAGGCGGATTCGCTCTGGATGAACCTCGCGGTGCTGGCGCCGGCCGCGCTGCTCTCGATGGCGGTGTCGGGCGCCCTTGGCCTCGTCGTCGAGCGCGTGCTGATCCTGCCGGTCTACGGCCAGCACCTGAAGCAGATCCTGATGACGACCGGCGGCCTGATCGTCGCCGAGCAGACGCTCTATGCGTTGTGGGGACCGCAGATCATCCCGATGCCGCTGCCGGCCTCGCTGCGCGGCTCCTTCATCCTCGGCGACGTCGCGATCGCCAAATACCGCGTGCTGGCGATGCTGATCGGCCTTGCCGTCTTCATCGCGATCCAGCTCGTGCTCAACCGCACCAAGCTCGGGCTCCTGATCCGCGCCGGCGTCGAGAACCGCGAGATGGTGGAAGCGCTCGGCTATCGCATCCGCCGGCTGTTCCTCGGCGTATTCATGACGGGATCGGCGCTGGCCGGCCTCGGCGGCGTGATGTGGGCGCTCTATCGCGAGCAGGTCCATGCCTCCATGAGCGACGACCTCACCGTGCTGATCTTCATCGTCGTCATCATCGGCGGCCTCGGCTCGATCGGTGGCTGCTTCATCGGTGCGATCCTCGTGGCCATGGTCGCCAATTACGGCGGCTTCCTGGTGCCGAAGCTCGCCCTCGTCTCCAACATCCTGCTGATGGTCGCCATTCTGATGTGGCGGCCGCGCGGCCTCTATGCGGTGACCCGCCGATGATGATCCTGTCAGGCGATCCGCCGCGTAGCCGGATCCTCACGCTCGTTCTCGTCGTCATCATCCTGGCGCTGGCGGCGACGCCGTTCCTGTTTCCGGGGGCCAAGGCACTGAACGTCGCAGCCAAAATCTGCGTCTTCGCCGCGCTGGTCGCCTCCTACGACCTCCTGCTCGGCTATACCGGCTCGGTTTCGTTCGCCCACACCATGTTCTACGGCATCGGCAGCTACGCGATCGCCATCGCGCTGTACGGGATGGGCCCGAATTGGGCCGCGGTCGCCACCGGCATCGTGGTCGGACTGCCGCTCGCGGCGCTGCTCGCGCTCGCCATCGGGCTGTTTTCGCTGCGGGTCGCCGCGATCTTCTTTGCCATGATCACGCTGGCGGTCGCCTCCGCCTTCCAGGTGCTGGCTTCGCAGCTGTCCTGGCTGACCGGCGGCGAGGACGGGCGCAGCTTCCAGCTGCCCGAGTTGCTGCGGCCCGGCACGGTGCTGATCCCAAAGAGCCTGGTCGGCTTCGAGATCAACGGCCGGATCCTGACCTTCTACCTGGTATTCGCCATCTCGGCGCTGATGATCCTCGCACTGCTGCGCGTCGTGAACTCGCCGTTCGGGCGCGTGCTGCAGGCGATCCGCGAGAACCGTTTTCGCGCCGAGGCGCTCGGTTTCCGCACGGTGTTCCACCTGACCTATGCCAACTGCATCGCCGCGCTGGTCGCTGCCAGCGCCGGCATCCTGAATGCGCTGTGGCTACGCTATGCCGGTCCCGATACTTCGCTCAGCTTCTCGATCATGCTGGACATCCTGCTGATGGTCGTGATCGGCGGCATGGGCACGATCTACGGCGCGATTATCGGCGCCACCATCTTCATCCTCGCCCAGAACTATTTGCAGTCGCTGATGGGCGTCGCCTCCACGGCGGCGTCGGAGGCCGGCCTGCCGCTGCTGCCGGGTCTGCTGCATCCCGACCGCTGGCTGCTGTGGCTCGGCCTGCTGTTCATCGCCAGCGTCTATTTCTTCCCGACCGGCGTGGTCGGACGGCTGCGCAATCCCGCTGGCGACAAGAGCGCAGGCAGCTCGCATTAAGCCGCGATTAATGATGCAGTGCGGCGATTGCTACGCCTGCCGCACAACCCTGACGCGTTTCGTGCTCCGCTGCATACGGACGCGATTGTGCAACTGGATTAATGCTTAGGTAACTGGCTTTCCTAAGGTTTAGGCCATTTGTGCGGTGTATTCGTGTTCCTCCAGGGAGGGGGAATGCGCCAAGTCTTTTCCACGGTGGCAGCCGGAATGTCTCGAGCCGCAAGTAACGGCTGGGAGGCCTTGGCGCGGCGTGGTCCTGTCCTGTGGCTGACCCTGTGCGGCGTGTTGCTGGTCGCGGGCATCTTCGGTGTGACGGCCATGGCCGTCGGCGAATTTCGCGAGCGCACCCTGGCGAACCGCGAACGCGAGCTGGAAAACACGGTCCAACTGATCGCCCGGCACTTTGATCAGCAATTCGAGGATTCCGACGTCGTCGCCGCCGATCTGATCGGGCAGATGAACCTGGCGGAGATCACCTCGCCGGCGATGTTCCGCGAGCGCATGTCCGGCCCCGCGGCGAACCAGATGCTGCGCAGCAAGATCAGTTCGGTGTCCTATCTCGGCGATATCGCCATCTACGATGCCGATGGCGACCTCATCAGCTGGTCGCGGCCCCACCCGCTGCCCAAGATCAACGTTTCGTCACGGGCCTACTTTCAGACCTTCAAGACGAATCCGCAGTCCGAACCGGTGCTGCTGGAATCCGTCCGCAGCTTCATCATCAACAAATGGACCACGATCGTCGCCCGCCGGTTGACCGGCACGGACGGCACCTTCCTCGGCGCGATGGTCCGCCGGATCGATCCGGACAGCTACCAGCACTATTTCGCGTCTGTCGCGCTGGCCGAGGGGACGGCCATCTCGCTGTTCGATCGCGAAGGCAAGATGCTGGCGCGCTATCCGCATCTCGAAGAGCTGATCGGCAGAAACTTCAAGGACGCGCCGCTGATGCAGAAGGTGCTGGCCAATGGCGGCCAGCAGAC
>NZ_AJQF01000288.1:0-17703 GCF_000261705.1 Bradyrhizobium genomosp. III
CCTCTATCTGATCATCCGCCTGATCAACCGGCAGAACCGCGAAGCGCAGGAGCGGCTGGAAGCGGAGCGGCTGCGGCTCGACACCGCCTTGAACAACATGACGCAGGGGCTGATCCTCTACGACGCGAGCGGCACCATCGTCACCTGCAACCGACGCTACGCCGACATGTTCGGCCTCTCCCACGACGTCATCAAGCCCGGCTGCCACATCCGCGAGGCGATGTATCATCGCAAGGAGCGCGGCGCGTTCGACGGTGACGTCGAGGAATTCTGTGCTGGCGTCATGAGGGTCGTCGCCGAAGGCACGGTCTCCGCGCGAATTCATCAACTGGCCAATGGCCGCGCCTTCCAGGTCATCAACACTCCGCTCGCCCAGGGCGGCTGGGTCGCCACGATCGAAGACATCACCGATCGCCGCCACCTGGAACAGGAGCGCGATCGCAACCACACCTTCCTGCGCGAGATCATCGACCATATCCCCTCGCGGATCACCGTGAAGGACGCCCGAACGCGGCGCTACCTCCTGGCCAACCAGGTGGCCGAGCAACAGCTCGGCGAAGCCCCGGAGACGATCGTCGGCAAGAGCGCGTTCGACCTTTACCCGACGGAAGACGCCGAGATCATCACCCGGGATGACGACAAGCTGCTGCAATCGCCGAACGGCCTGTTCCTGGATGAGCACATCTGGAATACCCCGGCCACCGGACGGCGCTATATCACTTCGACCCGGATCGGTATCCGCGACAAGTCCGGCGAGCCGCGCTACATCATCAATGTCGTCGAGGACGTCACCGAGCGACGGCGCGCCCACGAGAAGATCGCGCATATGGCGCATTACGATGCGCTGACCGACCTGCCGAACCGCACGCTGTTCCGCGAGCAGATCGAACGCGAGCTGGCGAAGGTCGGAGATCAGTTCGCGCTGCTCTACATCGATGTCGACGAGTTCAAGGGCATCAACGATTCGCTCGGCCACCACGTCGGCGACGAGCTGTTGAAGGCGATCGCGGGCCGCCTCCGTGGCTGCCTCAAGCACGGCGATCTCATCGCGCGACTCGGCGGCGACGAGTTTGCCGTCATCCAGACCGGGATCCAATCCTCGGCCGAGGTGCTGTCCTTCGTGACCCGGATCTACCAGGCGATCCGGCAGCCCTATCATTGTCTCGGCCATCAGCTCTCCACGGATGCGAGCATCGGAATCGCGCTTGCGCCGCAGGACGGTGCAGATCTCGACCAGCTCATCAAGAACGCCGACCTCGCGATGTACGGCGCCAAGGCCGAGGGACGCCGCACCCACCGCTTCTTCGAGCCGGAGATGGATGCGAGCGCCAGGGCGCGCCTGAGCATGGAGCAGGATCTGCGCCAGGCCCTGGTGAACGGCGGCTTCGAGATTCACTATCAGCCGCTGGTCGACCTGCGCACCAACGACGTGTCGGGCTGCGAGGCGCTGCTGCGCTGGCGCCATCCCGATCGCGGCATGGTATCGCCGGCCGAGTTCATTCCCGTCGCCGAGGACACCGGCCTGATCAACGAGCTCGGTGATTGGGTGCTGCGCATGGCCTGCAACGAGGCCGCGACCTGGCCGTCGCATGTGCGCGTAGCGGTCAACGTGTCGCCGGTGCAACTCAAATGCGACACGCTGGCGCTGCGCATCGCGGGCGCGCTCGCCGCCTCCGGGCTGGACCCGCGCCGGCTCGAGCTCGAGATCACCGAGGCCGTGCTTATCCGCGACGACGAAGCTGCGCTCTCGATCCTGCACCAGCTCCGCTCGATCGGCGTGCGCATCGCGCTCGACGATTTCGGCACCGGCTACTCCTCGCTCAGCTATCTCAAGCGCTTCCCGTTCGACAAGATCAAGATCGACCGCTGCTTCGTCGCCGACATCGCGGAGACGAGCGGCGCACCCGTCATCGTGCAGGCGGTGGTGAACATCGCAGCCGCCAGCAGCATGACCACGGTCGCCGAAGGGGTCGAGACCGAGGCGCAACGCGAGCTGCTGCGCGCGCTCGGCTGCACGCAGATGCAGGGCTACCTGTTCAGCCCGCCGAAGCCGGCCAGCGAGGTGCGGAAACTGTTCGGTTCGGGCGATGGCTTGCCCGGAGCCTTGCCGGTGGCGGCGGTGGCCTGATGGCGAAGCCAGCGAAGACGTCAAGCAAGACGTCGGCCAAGACCGTCGATGTCGCGGATTCCTATGCCGTGCGGCTGATGCAGCATCTGGTGGTGCCGACCTTCGTGATCGACCCCAAGCGCCGCGTCGTGATCTGGAACAGGGCCTGCGAGCGGTTGACCGGCCTCGCCGCCTCGGAGGTGATCGGCACCAACAAGCACTGGCAGGCCTTCTACGAGACCAGGCGTCCCTGCCTTGCCGACCTCGTCGCGCTCGACCGCCCCGAGCGGCTACCGGAGTTCTATTCCGAATATGCCGCGCGCGGCCATAACGGGCTCGGCTTTTCCGCGGAAAACTGGTGCACGATGCCGAAGCTTGGCAGCCAGCTCTATCTCGCCATCGACGCCGGTCCGATCCACGACGAAGCCGGCCATCTGATCGCGGTGGTGGAGACGCTGCGCGATCTCACCGACCAGAAGCGCGCCGAGATGGCGCTGAAGGAGCTCGCCACCAAGGACGGCCTGACCGGCCTGTCGAACCGGCGCTCGTTCGACCAGATGCTGATGAGCGAATGGGCCCGCGCCCACCGCACGCAGAAGCCGCTGGCGCTGCTGTTCGCCGACGTCGATCATTTCAAGCTGTTCAATGACCACCACGGCCACCAGACCGGCGACGAATGCCTGCGCGCGGTCGCCTCCGTCGTCAGCCGGCACGCCGTGCGCCCGCTCGATCTCGCCAGCCGCTACGGCGGCGAGGAGTTCGCGCTGATCCTTCCGGACCTGGATTGCGACAGCGCCTGCGTCATCGCCGATGAAATCCGCTGCGCCGTCATGGCCTTGCAGATCGCCCACGGCGCCGTGGGCGCCGGCGATCACGTCACCCTCAGCGTCGGCGTCGCCAGCCATATTCCGGGTGCAGCCGACGGTGGCGGGCCCGACCGGCTGCTGGGCGCGGCCGACGAGGCTCTCTATGTGGCCAAACGCCTCGGCCGCAACCGCGTCATCTGCGCCGAAAGGGTGCTCGCCGAATTCGCAAGCCTTGGTAGGGAGGCCGCAGCGGTTCCGGCGCCCGTCCAGCGCAAATTAGCTCGCGTGCGATAGGCGAGAAGCGGTTGCCCCCCTCTCGCCAATCGGCTACATCAAACCTCACTGCACCCGTAGCTCAGCTGGATAGAGCGTTGCCCTCCGAAGGCAAAGGTCACACGTTCGAATCGTGTCGGGTGCGCCAGTTTTGCGGCCGTTTCAGGCCGACGCTCACGTCAGCATCGCGACAATCGCCTGGAGCTGGTCGGAGGCGGACGAGACCAATCCGTCATATGATGTCTGGCCGTGTGCGGCGGCGTTCAGGATGCATTCCGCCACGGCCGCTTTCAGACCGAACACCGATTGATGGGCCGGTACGCTCGCCATCACGGTCTCCAGCGCTTGACGCATCGTGTGAATGAGCTCGGAGCTGTATTGCATTGGCTGTCCTCCGTGGGCTCATATTAGGTCGCGTGACCATGCTTGCCACTCACAAGCCTGAGATTGCTCTTTGAACCGGTTGAGACCGAATGTCTCAATTCAAACGCCAGATCGCCGCATTGAGCACGCCGGCAAACGCGACCCAGGCTGCGTAAGCCACGAACAATGCGGCGGCCAGCCTGTCTCGTGATGCCTCGAGACCGATATAGGTCACGATCGCGACGAACAGGCCGATGAGGATGACGAGCGCCGCGCCGATCTGATGCATCGTGAACATGACCGGAGACCAGATGAAATTAAGCGCCAGTTGCGCAGCCCAGGCCAGCATCGCTTTGCCCCCGGGTTCACGGCGAAAGGTCCGCCAGCCCGCGATGGCGATCATGATGTAGAGCAGGGTCCAGGCCACCGGGAACGCCCAGTTCGGTGGCACGAAAGCCGGCTTGGCGAGGCCGGCATACCAATCTCCGGGGAGATTGGTTGCACCGATCAGCCAGCCGATGCCGACTACCCCTACCACGAACAACAACAGCTGCAGCATCCATCACCTCGCGCATCGCATCGCGCAATTGTATCATCTTTCCATGAGCGAATCCGACACGGTGACCGGCGAAGCCTCGCCCGTCCGCAAGATCATCCATATCGACATGGATGCGTTCTATGCATCGGTGGAGCAGCGCGATAATCCGGACCTTCGCGGCAAGCCGGTCGCGGTCGGAGGCTCCGCGGAACGCGGCGTCGTTGCGGCCGCCAGTTACGAGGCGCGCCAGTTCGGCGTTCGCTCCGCGATGCCTTCGGTCACTGCGAAGCGGCAGTGTCCCGATCTGATCTTCGTCAGGCCGCGCTTCGAGGTCTACAAGGCGATCTCCAGGCAGATCCGCGACATCTTTGCCGAGCACACGCCCATCATCGAACCCTTGTCGCTCGACGAGGCCTATCTCGACGTGACGGAAAACCTGCAAGGCATCCCGCTGGCGCGCGACATCGCGCTGAAGATCCGCGGGAAGATCAAGGCCGAGACTGATCTCAACGCGTCGGCGGGCATCTCTTACAACAAGTTTCTGGCCAAGCTCGCCTCCGATCATCGCAAGCCCAACGGTCAGTTCGTGATCTCGCCGGAGATGGGACCGGCTTTCGTCGAGACGCTGCCGGTCGGCAGGTTTCACGGCATAGGCCCGGCGACGGCTGCGAAGATGAATGCGCTCGGCCTGTTCACCGGCCTCGACATCCGCAATCAGACGCTGGAGTTCATGAATGCGAATTTCGGCAAGTCGGGCGCCTATTACTACTGGATCTCGCGTGGTGTCGACGATCGGCCGGTCCGGGCCAACCGGATCCGCAAGTCCATCGGCGCGGAGACCACGTTCTCGACCGACCTCGCCGAATATGGCGCGCTGGCGGCCGAGCTCAAGCCTCTCGTCGACAAGGTCTGGCGGCATTGCGAGGCGACCGGCAATCGCGGCCGCACCGTCACGCTGAAGATCAAGTTTGCCGACTTCGAGATCATCACGCGCAGCAGGTCCGTCGCGGCGGCCGTTGCGGGGCGGGACGATCTGGAACGGCTGGCGTGCGGCCTGCTCGAAGTCGAGATGCCGCTGCCCAAGCGCGTCAGGCTGCTGGGTGTCTCGCTGTCCGCGCTCCAGACCGGGGACGATGCGGAGCCGCAGCTGACCCTGGGCATTTGAACGGAGCCGACAGGCCCCTCGCCGAACGCGACATCTTTATCCGCGACGCGGCGCAAAACCTGTCGTAGAGACACCAAAACACGATTTTTCGCGATTGATGCTGGAATGCTCGCCTTATTGATACGCCTCGGATTGCGCTTCGAAGACCGCATCGAGGAGCGCCGGTTTGTCGACCAATACGTCCGAGGCAGTCTCGGGTGGACGCAGATCGCGATGCTGCTCGGCGCCGCCACCTATGCCGGCTACACCCTCTGGGATTGGGTGCTCTATCCCGAAGTCGTTCCGACCACGCTTGCCATCCGTGGCGGCACCGCACTGTTCGTGCTGCTCCCGCTGACCGCGTTACTGTCACGGCGCTTGATGAAGCCATGGGCAGAGACGATTTTCCTCGTCTATTGCGTCATTCCCGGCTGCATCCTGCCGAGCATCTATCTCGTCCTGCCGTCGGGCTTCACCTTTGCCGCCCCCGGCATGATGATGATCATTCTGTTCGTCTCCACCATGCTGCCCTTGCGGATCGGCTCGCTGGCGATTTTCTGCCTGCTGTCGTGGCTGGCGCTGCTGGTCGCCGAGACGTTCGCACCGGCGATGCCGGTGGGCCTGCGATTCATCAATCATTCTCTCGTCGGCAACGCCTACGCATTATCGCTCTACGCCGTGGCTGCGCGCGAATACCGGGCGCGAAAGCAATTCCGAACGTCGGAGGCGCTGCAGCGGGAGAAGGAACGCTCGGAGAAGTCGCTGCGCGATCTGCGCGCGACCCAGGAACATCTGGTGCAGGCGGAAAAGCTCGCCTCGCTCGGTCGATTGGTGGCCGGTGTGGCTCACGAGGTCAGCACTCCGCTTGGCCTCGCCCTGACGACCTCGACAGCCATGCAGATCGATCTGCAGACAATCGCCGACGCATTGGGCGGAGCGTCGGTCCGGCGATCCGATCTGACCAAGGGAATTGACAGGCTCAAACAGGGGCTCGACCTGACCTTCGATAACCTGCACCGCGCATCCGAGATGGTGCACAGCTTCAGGCAGGTCGCAGTCCACCAGGCCGATGAGGACCGGCGCGCCTTCGAGCTCAAGGATTGGCTGGCTGAGCTGATGTCCAAGCTTGGGCCGCTGCTATCGCACCATGCTCTGACGGTTGACGTCCAATGCCCGGCAGGCATCAAGCTCAACAGCTACCCGGGAGCACTCGCGCAGGTGATCAGCAATCTCGCCCTCAATACCGCGGGGCATGCGTACCCGGACAAGAGAGGCGGCAGATTCGCGCTCACAGTCAGCCAGCCGGACGCGAAACGGGTCCGGCTGGTCTGCACCGACGACGGCGTTGGGATACCCGAGGAATTGCAGGCGCAGATCTTCGATCCGTTCGTCACGACCGGCCGCGAGAGCGGACATGCCGGCCTCGGGCTGCACATCGCATTCAATTTGGTGGCCTCGTCCCTGAACGGGCGCCTGCGCCTCGAAAGCAAGACGGGTCCAGGGACTCAGATCGCGATCGAGATCCCGATCGATGCATGAAACTGCGATCGCTGGAGCCGCCTCGGAGAGCGGCGGGCGGCCGACGGTGACGGGATTTTCAACCCCGCCACCGGTAAAGCTCGACCCGCTCGGGGGGCAATCAATGTCTCACGTGCTCGAACACGACGATCACGCCGGTCGGCTCGGGCTCGTGCGCCATCAGGCGCGTCAGGTCGGAATCACCCCAATCGGCGAGGCTGACGACTTCGCCGCTCTGGCGATCGGCACCGAGCGATGGTGTGGGCTCGAGGACCTTGAGGCCCATCTCGTCGACGAAGAAGGTATGCTCGCCGAACATGCTGTTGAGCTGCGGCATGGCCGGATGTTCGTCGGGCAGCACTTGAGCGCCGAGTTGGTTGACGGTCTGCTTCACCTGTTCGGATGTGAGCTTCATGAGCTGCTCCGTTTCTGTATACGGTTTCGTTGGCCCGGGGCGGGAGCACGCGTTCCCTACGCCTTTGTCCGCCTGGCTCGACTCCGAACAGGTGCTGCGCACAAATGTTCCCAAAAAATGTATTTCGTGATCGCGCGTTGCATCTGCCGCGCTCGCGGCACGAGATCGCCACAAGATCCACACGATTTATCCGCGGGCGGGTCTAATCGACTGCTTCGACGATCCGGATGTCGCGGTCCGCACCGTCTCCGAGCAGATCGTGAGCTGCCTGGTAGGCCGGGCTTGCATACGCCGCCTTGGCGCGCTCGACGCTGTCGAACTCGATGAGAACCACGCGCTCCATTTGGCCGAGTTCGAAGGCCGCAGCCGGCATCCCGCGTGCGAGCACGCGGCCGCCCGCCGCTTCGATCGCCGGACGCGACAGTTTGGCGTAAGCCGCCATCGCATCGGGATTCTTGATCGCGCGGTAGGTGGCAACCCAATAGGCTTTGGCCATTTTTCTTTCCTGGCTTCGGGGACCTGCTACGCGCTGCGGCTTTCACCGACCGAGAGCGCGCAGATGCGTGACAGATATGTGTAGGGCAGACCAGTCTCCTCGGCCCAGGCATTGAACTGCGCCTGCACCTTGGCGAGATCGCCCTTCGACTTGACCTCTTCGGCAATGTCGAGACCGGCATCGCGCAGGCAAGCTACCACGTCCCCGGACGTCACAAAGCCATCCCACCCGACGAAGCGCAGCAGCATCTGCCCGGTATTGCCGCCGAGCCGGCTGCCGCGCCTGGTCATGAGACCGAGCAGGCCGATCTCGTCGGACGAGGGCCACTTCGCCAGAAATTTGCCGAAGCTGCCATGCTCCTTCGCGATCTCCTGCACGAAGGCGGCGTTGTCGCGCACCGACATGATCTTGGCACCGTTGCGCACGATACGCGCATCGCGCAGCAGGCCTTCCCAATAATCCTCGGGCTGGAAGGTGAGCTTGGCCGGCTGGAAATGCAGGAAGGCGTCTTCGAAGCCGTCCCATTTCGTCTCGATCACGCTCCAGGCAAAGCCGGCGCAAAACACGCGCCTGGTCATTTCGGCGAGGACGCGGTCGTCGCCGAGCTTGGCCAGCCGCTTGAGGTCCGGCTTTGCCGGCATCAATTTCTCCAGCGCCTTGGGCCCGCCCTTGCGCTTCTCAGCGCGGGCACGAATGGTCTTGAAGGAGGTCATGAGGACATCCGCGTTGATGGATCGTCAAGACACCAGAATTGGCTCAAGAGGTCCAGCACCGCGGAGGTGAAGTCCGTGACGCCGGCGCGCCAAGCGCACGTGGTCGGGTCCTCGGCCAAGGACGTCGCCGCCCGCAAGCGGGAGCGGGTGGATAGCGGCTGATTTCATCTCAAAGTTGTTATTGGATGCCACCGCCAGTGAAGCGGCCTCAGTCACCGCCTCGCTGGGACTGTGGTTTGCGTGGCCCTTTCGGCCCTCATGCGAGGATCGATCTTTGTGTCTCCCTATCGAGACAGGCGTTTTGCGAGATGAACCGACTGCCAGTCTCCCTGCCCGGTGTCGTTGAACCCAGCCTTCCTGGCGAGGCTGCGCATTTCGGCATTCGTGCGCGCGGTCTCGGCGGCGATCATCTCATGGCCGAGATCGATCGCGCGCGTTTCCATCGCCGTCATCATCTGAAAGCCGAGCCCCATGCGCTGGAAGGCATCGGCAACGGAGATGGCAAATTCGCCATGCCGAGCCATCGCATCGTACGCGTATAGCGTTTCGCCGATGATCCTGCCCCGTCCCTCCTCCCTGAGCTCGGCGAGCAAGGTGAAGTGGTCGCGGCCACCGCTCTTGGCGACGCATTCGGCCGCGACCACGGAGAGATCGGTTCGCGCGCCCATGAAGCGCTTGCTACGCGATGTCGTGGAAAGGCCGGTGAAATAGACCGAGAGGCTCTCGACATCGGATTCGCTGGCGGTCCTGATGCAGACCATGCCCTTCGTTTCGGCGAGTTCGACCGGCTCGACGACGGCTCCCGGAAACAGCTGTGACATGCGTGGTGCTTTCGGCAGGTTGCTGGGACTTGCAGACCTAGCCGAGGCCGCGCGCCGTCCGCTTGGACGGAGCTGCCAATCATGCGGATGAAAACGAACAGCTCGTTTTCATGTGCCGCGCGTCACACACGGGAGAGCGAAGGCACCTCCTCGGGCACCATCGCCTGAAGGCCGCCGAAGCGGCGCTCGCGGCCGTGGAAGGAGGCCAAGGCGGCGGCGAGATCGCTCGCGTCGAATTCGGGCCACATCCGCTCGGTGAAGTGCAGCTCGGCATAGGCGCCTTCCCAGAGCAGGAAGTCCGACAGCCGCTTCTCGCCCGAGGTGCGGATGATGAGATCGACGTCGCGCAAGCCGGCTTCGCCGGTGACGAGCTGCGAGAAGGCTTCGCGGGTAAGGCTCGTCAGCGCGGCCGCCTTCGCCGCGGCATTGAGGATGGCGTCGCGCGCGGAATAGTCGACCGCGATACGCAGATGCAGCGTCGAGCCTTCAGCGGTCGTCTCTTCGGCGCGCGTGATCGCGTTGGCGATGCCGTCAGGCAACCGGTCGCGGCGGCCGATCACGGTGAGGCGCACGCCGTTCTTGACCAGGCTCTGCACCTCGTGGGCGAGATAGAAGCGCAGCAATGTCATCAGCGCCGCGACCTCGGCCTTTGGTCTCCGCCAATTGTCGGTGGAGAAGGCATAGAGCGTCAGGGTGCCGATGCCCTGTTTTGGCGCGGCCTCGACGATGCGGCGGATGGTCTCGACGCCGGCCTCGTGGCCGCGCACGCGCGACAGGCCACGCCGCGTCGCCCATCGTCCGTTGCCATCCATGATGATGCCGACATGAAGCTTCTCGTTGCGGGATGCAAGGTCACTTTGCATTGCAAAGTCTCCGGTCAAAAAGGGGGGAAGATCAGGTCGAGACGATACCGAGGCGGCCGAGCGGCGGCGCCTCGCGGCCGGCGGCTTTCGCAGCGTCGCGCACCAGGCGCTCGAGCACGGCGAGATAGTCGAGGAAGCGGCGGCGCCCGGTCTTGGTGAGGCGGCAGCTGGTGTGCGGGCGGTTGCCCTCGTAGCCCTTGGTCACCTCGACGAGGCCGGCCTCCTGCAGCACGCCGAGATGCCGGCTGAGATTGCCGTCGGTGAGGCCGCAGAGCTGTTTAAGGTCGGCGAATGCCAGCCCCTTGGGATGCGCCATCAACGAGGTCAGAAGCCCGAGCCTCGCCTTCTCGTGGATCACGCGGTCGAGCCCTTCATAGGAGAAGGGCGCGCTGTCAGTCTTCGACATCATGGTCTCCGGATGCGACATAGAGAATGCCCGCCATCACCGACTGCCCGATCACGAAGGGCAGGCCCATGGTCCACGGCGACAACGTGTGCGTCTGGCTCGCGAGCACCACCACGGCGAAGCCGGACACGAAATACCAGGCACCGGCGAGCGCGACGGTGCGCGGCAGCGAGCGGACGGAAGCGAAAATGCCGAGCGATACCAGGATCTGCCACAGACCCGGGAGCAGCCACAGCGTCTCGCCCGCGAACTTCCACATCACCACCGCGAGCAGCACCCCGGCAACGCCTGCCGGCAGGAACTGCTCGACCGCCTGGTGGATCATCGCGTCGGCCAGACCCGAATGATGGCGGTGCGAACGCGCACGCATCTCGATCCCGATGATCAGGCCGGACAGCGCGGCGGCTATGAACCAGCCGAGGAAAAAGCCGAGCGGCTCGCCGGTGGGATCGCCCAGCAGCCAGAATTGCAGGATCGCGGTGAGTAGCGCGACAGCGCCGGTCGCTGCCATCGTTGCCGGGCCATAGCCGCGGGAACGCCGTACCAGCCGCAATCTGGCTGCGAATCGCCACGATGTCGGCCAGTGCCTTGTCGAGATCGCGCATTGGCAACGGCAGAACCTCGCTTCAGTTTCCCGGGATTGCGTCCCCGTTACTTTGTATTGCAAAGTATATGGCGTTGCAAAGTAAAGGCAAGCCCGAAGTCGCAGGTAATCGGCTCGGGCCGGGCGGACAACTGGCGGTTGCGCGGCACACAGCCCCGCGGATAGGATGGGTTCAGAAGCGTCCCCGGGGGCTGGGTATGTGGCTTAAGTCATTTGTCGTTGCGCTTGTATTCCAGGCGATGCTCGCCGGGCTCGTCCATGCGGCGGGGCCTTTCGGCACCATCCATGTCGGCAACTGGAACGGCGGCGCTTACACCAATGACGCGACCGGCGCGTTCTCGCACTGTGCTGCAAGTACGCCTTACGCCAATGGCATGACCCTGCTCGTAGGCCAGGATACGAACAACGCGTGGCTGCTCGGTTTTGCCAATCCAGCGTTTCGTTTCAAGAAGGGCGAGAACCTGACGATCGACCTGACCTTCGACGGTCAGGCCGAGGTGAGGCTGTTTGCGACCGCCTTTTCCGAGGTCATGGTCTCAGCCGTTCTGCCGACAAACGTCGCTCGCGCTTTCCAGAAGGCGAGCCTGTTGGTGGCGGTGGCGAGAGGCACGCCGTTCCAGTTCAGCCTGACCTCGACTACCCCTCTGATCGCGGCGGTCAGCAATTGTGTGACCCGGGTCAAGGCGGACGGGCTGGATAAGGTCGGTGATTTTACCAAGATGGCTGCCAAGCCGCAGGCCGCGCCGGACAAGCAGGCCGCACCGCCGGCCGGCGGCAAACCCACCAAAGCCAGAAGCGGCACTGGCTTCGTGGTGAGCGCGAGCGGGCACATCGTCACCAACAACCATGTGATCAATGGTTGCGCCGGCGACATCAAGGGCAATCTCACCGGCGAAGCCGCGATGGTGTTGCGTGTCGTGTCCAGCGATGCCAACAACGATCTAGCCTTGTTGCAGGCGCCTTCGACGACCACGTTCAAGGACTTTGCTCGAATTCGCGACCGCTCGATCCGCTCCGGTGATTCCGTCGTCGCGATCGGCTTTCCTTACCATGGAATGCTGACCTCGGACTTCACCGTGACGACGGGGATCGTGAGCTCGCTCAGCGGCATGCGCAACGACACCCGCTTCCTGCAGATCAGCGCGCCCGTGCAGCCGGGCAATAGTGGAGGCCCGCTGTTCGACGCCACCGGGCAGATCGTGGGTGTCGTCACCGGAAAGGTTGACGCGCTCCGTATCGCCGTGGCGACCGGCAACATTCCCGAGAACATCAACTTCGCCATCAAGACCGGCGTGCTGCGCGACTTCCTCGACAATTCCGTGGTGTCGTATCAGACCGCCGAACCAAAGGGCGAGCTCAAGACGACCGACATCGCCGCCAACGCCCGGCCGTATACGATGCTGATCTCGTGCAATGCGACCGAGCAGGCGGACGCGAAGCGGTAAACCGGTGTGCCCTCAATACGGAGCAACAGGCCGCACGCGCCGCGGCGGACGCGGTTGCGGCGGCTGCCCTTGGCCGTAGGCGAAGCGCGGATTGCGATCGCAGTACAAGAGCCGGCCGGACACGCTGGCCTGGCATTGTTCATAGCTGCTGTAGGTGCATTCGCCGGGATAATCAAATTCGCCGCCCTGGGCGCACCATGGATAGTCGCGCGCGGCCGCGGGCGTGACGGTGGCGAAGCCGGCCAGGACCGCCGCACTGAACGTCAGCAGCACCAATTGCGTCTTGCGCATGATCCAACTCCTCTCTAGCTGGCCCGAGATACGGCGCCATCCCTTATCAGGTTTCGCAGCGCCGTTTTATTCCAGATCAACGAAACAAAGCACGCAAGAAAAAAGCCCTGCCGGACGGCAGGGCTCCTATCCTCACGATCACAAGACCGCTACTCGACCTTCAGGCCGGCGAACTCGACGACCTTCTTCCACTTCTCGGTCTCGGCCTTGATCTCCTCGCCGAACGCCTCGGGCGTCTGCGCCCGCGGCTCGCCGCCGAGCTCGACCAGACGCTTGGCCATGTCGGGCTCCTTGATCACCGCGTTGACCTCGGCGTTGAGCTTGGCGATGATTTCCTTCGGCGTGTTCTTCGGCGCGCCCATGCCGAACAGTGCGCTGGCCTCATAGCCCTTGACGGTGTCTGCGATCGGCTGCACGTCAGGCAGCTGCGGCGAGCGTTCCGTGGTGGTGACGCCGATGGCGCGGAGCGAGCCGGAGCGGATGTGCTGGATGATCGAGGGCATGTTGTCGAAGATCACCTGCACCTGGCCGGCGAGCATGTCGGTGATCGCGGGCGCCGCGCCGCGATAGGGCACGTGCTGCATCTTGCAGCCGGTCATGGCCATGAACATCTCGCCGGACAGATGCACCGAGGTGCCGTTGCCGGACGAGGCCATGTTGACCTTGCCGGGATTGGCCTTCACGTAGTCGATGAACTCGGCGACGTTCTTGGCCGGCACGTCCTTGTTGACGGTCATCACGTTCGGCACGCGCTGGAACGAGGCGACCGGCGCGATGTCGCGCACGAAGTTGAACTTCAGATTGGTGTAGAGCGAGGCGTTGATGTAGTTGGCCGGATTGACCAGCTGCAGCGTGTAGCCGTCGGGCTCGGCATTGACGACCGATTCGGTGGCGATATTGTTGCCGGCACCCGGCTTGTTCTCGATCACGAATTGCTGGCCGAGCTTTTCCGACAGGCGCTGGCCGATCAGCCGCGCCAGGATGTCGGTGGCCCCGCCCGGCGGATAGCCGACCACCCATTTCACCGGGCGGGCCGGATAATCGGCGGCAAGGGCCTTCGACAGCGGGGTGGCTGCAAGCGGACTGGCGGCGAGCAGGCCCAGCGCGGTACGGCGAGTGATCATCTCAAGGGTTCTCCCAACGTGTTGTTCTTGAAGCCAGATAGCTTGAAGCCGGCGTCCGCGAGGTTGTAACAAAGCTTGCCGCAGGCGCAAAGTGGGCGGGGCGCATCGCGACGAAAGGATAAGGCATGGTCGTCAAGGTCGAAGCCCTCGATCATCTCGTGATCAACGTCGCCGACGTCTCGGCCACCGCGGAGTGGTACGGCAAGATTCTCGGCATGGAAGTCAAGGTGTTCGACCCCGGCGGCGGCAAAGCGCCGCGGACTTCGCTGGTCTTTGGTAACCAGAAGATCAACGTCCGGCCGCGCGATGCCGACAAGGTGGAGTGGTTCACCGCGGACCACCAGACCGCCGGAAGCGAGGATCTCTGCTTCCTCACCTCCGCCACGCCCAATGAGGTGGTGGCGCATTTGCAGGCACACGGCGTCGCGATCGAGGAAGGCCCGGTTCCCAAGCAGGGCGCGCGCGGCACGCTGCGCTCGGTCTATTGCCGGGATCCGGACGGCAGCCTGATCGAGATTTCGTCGTACGAGGATTGAGAGAGGGTGGGCTCGCTGCCCGCCCCAAACACCGTCATTGCGAGGAGCTCTTGCGACGAGGCAATCCAGACCGCCCCCGCGGAGACGGACTGGATTGCTTCGCTGCGCTCGCAATGACGGGGAGAGAGCGTGCATTTCCGCGTCCCCGCGGATCTTCTCGCCGCGCCGTCCGGTGGCAGGAAGACGCAATCATCAAAAGGCAGCCGCCATCAAGATGCAGGCTGCACGGGAGGAATCATGCCACTTCACCAGACCGCGGCCGGAATCGTCGGCCCATTCGACGGGCTCGACGTGCCCTGGCTCTTGAGGATGCGTGCCGAGGTCCGGCGTGATCATCCGTTCCTGATCTGGGCGCCGTTCGATGCGCCGGCGCGGCACTGGAGCTATGGCGAATTTCACGAGCGGGTCGGCGCGCTCGCGGCAGGGCTGGCACGGCGCGGCGTGAAGCCGGGCGAATATGTGCTCATTCATCTCGACAATTGCATCGAGGCGCTGCTGGCCTGGTTTGCCTGCGTCGAGCTCGGGGCCATCGCGGTCACCACCAACACGCGCTCGGCGCCGGCCGAGATCGCGTATTTCGCCGATCATTGCGGCGCGGTCGCCGCGATCACGCAGCCGGCCTATGCGGAGATCGTCGCGCAGAATTGCCGCAACATAAGCTGGATGGCGGTGATCTCGCACGATGCAGGGGCGGCGCCGGCGCTAGGCGTCTCGCGGGGCGACAGTTTTGAATCCCTGTTCGCCGACAGCGCCGACCGCCCCAGGCGCGCGGCCGATCCGCTGGCGCCGTGCAGCGTGCAGTACACCTCGGGCACGACCTCGCGCCCCAAGGCGGTGCTGTGGACCCACGCCAACGCGCTGTGGGGCGCGAAGATCAACGCCGCGCACGAGGACCTGCACGCAAGCGACGTGCACCAGACCTATCTGCCGCTGTTCCACACCAATGCCCTCGCCTACTCCATGCTGGCGACGCTGTGGGTCGGCGCCACCTGCGTGATCCAGCCACGCTTCTCGGCCAGCCGGTTCTGGGGCGTCGCGCGCGAGCACGGCGCGACCTGGACCTCGACGATTCCGTTCTGCATGAAAGCGCTGCTCGAGCAGGAGATCCCGAGGGATCACAAATTCCGCCTGTGGGGCACTGCGATCAACGAACCGCCGGCCTTCGCGGCGTTCGGCGTCAAGGTCATCGGCTGGTGGGGCATGACCGAGACCATCACCCACGGCATCGTCGGTGAAGTCGACCAGCCCAACATACCCATGTCGATCGGCCGCGCCGCGCCGGAATATGAAATCCGCATCACCGGCGACGACGGCCGGCCGACCGAGGTCGGCGACACCGGCAATCTCGCGATCAAGGGCATCCCCGGCCTGTCGCTGTTCGCCGAATATCTGCACAACGAGAATGCGACGCGCGAGAGTTTTGACGCGCACGGCTTCTTCCTCACCGGCGACCGCGTCGAGCGGCTCGCGAACGGCTACATCAAGTTCGGCGACCGCGCCAAGGACATGCTGAAGGTCGGCGGCGAGAACGTCGCGGCCTCCGAGATCGAGCAGGTGATCGCCCTGGTGCCGGGCGTGCGCGAGGCGGCTGTCGTGGCCAAGTCGCATCCGATGCTGGACGAGGTGCCGGTGGTCTTCATCATCCCGCAAGGCGGCGTCGCCGGTGCTGCGCCAGATCTGCACGAACGCGTGATGGCCGCCTGCCGCAACGGCCTCGCCGACTTCAAGCTGCCGCGCGAGATCAGGTTCGTCGACGACATGCCGCGCTCGACACTGGAGAAGGTGGCGAAGGCGGAGCTGCGGAAGATGGTGGGGTGAGGACGGTGCCGTAGGGTGGGTTAGCGAAGCGTAACCCACCACTTCTGTCTCTGCGGATACTAAAGAGGTGGGTTACGCCTTCGGCTAACCCACCCTACGGCATCTCGCCTAAAACGACCCCAGCGCCACGGGCCTGAACGCCTGCAGCAGCTGCTGATCGAGCTTGCCGCCCATGCCTTCCATCATCCCGAACGCACGGGAATGCGTGAAGGGCATGCGGTAGGCGCGTTTCTCGACCAGCGCGGCGTAGATGTCGACGATCGTCGTCAGACGGACGATGTCGCTGATCTGGTTCGACGACAGGCCGTTCGGATAACCTGAGCCGTCGAGGAATTCGTGGTGATGCAGCACGACGTCGAGCATCTCCGGCGGGAACCCGCCTTGGGCTGCGAGCGCGTCATAGCCGCGGCGCGGATGCTGGCGGACCTCGGCCATCTCATCGTCGGAGAGCTTGCCGGGCTTGTCGAGCAGCGCGGAGGGAACGAAGGCCTTGCCGACATCGTGCAGCAGCGCGGCGCGGGTCAGGCGGCGCTGGTCGTCCTCGCGCATGCCGAGGTGCTGCGCGAAGGAGACGGCGAAGCCGGTGACGAACAGGCAGTGCCGGTAGCTGCCGACATGGTGGCAGCCCACCGTGGTGAGCCATTCGCGCAGCGAGGAATGCTTGATCGCCTTCAGGATCTTGCTCTCGGCGGCGATCACGTCGTCGAAGGTCAAGGGCACGCCGAGCGGCAGCTTCTCGAACATCTTCGCCAGCACCGCGTGCGCCGCCTCGACGCCGCGGTTGAGCGTCTTGCCGCGGTCGGTCGCGTCATAGGCGGCGGTGTCCGGGAAGGCTGCGCGGATGCGCTGAAGGATGGCGTCGGCCTGGAGCGGCCGCGAGATCGTGTCGGTGGCGCCCAGCGCCCAGGCCTGCATGGTGCCGTGATGCAGGGCATCGGCGAGCACGAACAGCCGCGGCATCGAACGATAGGCATCGCCGCGCAGCTTGTTGCGCACGCGCTGCACGCTTTCGGGCGAGCGCAGGTTGATATCGACCACGAGGCCGGAGAGATCGCGCGAGGGCTGCTCGGGAATCCCCTGCGTCGTCACCGTCGAGACATCGCCGACCGCCTTCAGGATGCTGGCGAGCTCGGTGCTCTCGTCGCTCCGGTCGGAGGCGAGCAGAAGCCGGCGTTTGGCGGCGGTTTTGGCTGAGGCGTTCATGACTTCCCCAAAGCACGGGATTGGATTTGGCGTCAGCCTAAGCCGGATCAGGTTCTCCGGCCCTTAAGAGGCGTGCTCAATGGAACTTTGCGGAATTGGGCGCAATTTTACGGATGTGGGTTCCAGGAGGGAGAACTCAAAAATCGCGAAAACAACCCCATGCACAGTAGGAAGCCATTGATGGATAAGAGGAATTCTCACCGTCATGGCCGGGGGGGG
>NZ_AJQF01000289.1:0-2295 GCF_000261705.1 Bradyrhizobium genomosp. III
CGGAGCACGAAGAACGTGGATGCCCGGGACGAGCCCGGGCATGACGGCTTGTGGGGATACGGATCACCACAAACAAATCCGCCGGAGGTTGGCCTCCGGCGGATCGTCTCATTCAGCAATCATGCTCGGCGTTACGCCTTCATGCTCGCCTTCACGGCTTCCGCCGTGATCGGCAGTGCCCGCACACGGGCGCCTGAGGCGTTGAAGATGGCGTTGCCGATGGCAGGGGCGACCACGGTGACCGCGGGCTCGCCGACGCCGGTGGCCTTCTCGCCATTGGCGATCACGGTAACCGCGACCTCGGGCATCTGGCTCATGCGCAAGGGCGTGTAGCTATCGAAATTGGTCTGCTCGATGCCACCGTCCTTCAGCGTCGCCTTCTCGTACATCGCCAGCGACAGGCCCCACAGCGCCGCGCCCTCGACCTGGGCACGGATATTGTCGGGATGCACCTGCGTGCCGACGTCGGTTGCGACCGTGAGCTTCTTCACGGTGACCGCGCCCGACGGCGCCACCGCGACATGGGCGACGCACGCCGTCCAGCTTGCGGTCGCGCGCTCCTGCGACGAGACGCAGGCAACCCCCATGCCCTCGCCTTTCGGCAATGGCCTGGTGCCGTAGCCCGACAGTCCCATCGCGGCGAGCAGTGTGTTGCGCAGCCGCTGCGCGCCGCCGTCGTTCTTGCCGGCGCCGTCGAGCAGCGAGATGCGGAACTGCGCGGGATCCTTGCCCGTGGCCGCCGCGATCTCGTCGATCATGCTTTCGACCGCCCAGAAGGTCCAGCCCGGCGCCACCGAACGGAGCTGGCCGGACGGCGTGGCGTTGTGCGCGAGCTCGTTCTTGATCGCGCGCACATAATGGTTGGGCACGGTGTAGAAGAAGTCGGCGCCGTTCACCGTGAAGCTGTCGAGCGGACCCTTCTTGTCGACCGAGGGCGTCAGGAAATCGGGGATTCCCCAGCGCGCGGTCGGCCAGGCCGAGACCACGTCGTGGCTGAGCGCGACGAGCTTGCCGTCGCCGTCCACGCCGGCCTTGACCTTTTGATAGGTGAGCGGACGCGAGAAATCCATCGTCATGTCGTTCTCGCGCGAGTAGATCACCTTGACCGGCTTGCCGACCGCCTTCGCCGCCTGCACCGCCGGAATCATCATGTCGGCATCGAGCCTGCGGCCAAAGCCGCCGCCCAGCCAATGCTGATGCATCACGACGAATTTCGGATCGATCCCGGCCGCACCCGCAGCGATCGCGCCGGAGCGTGTCGCGAACTGGTTGCCGGAATAGATGTGCAGGATGTCGCCCTTGAACTCCGCAGTGGCGTTCATCGGCTCCAGCGGCGCATGGATGTTGATGCTGGTGGTGTACTCCGCCTCCACCACCTTGGCCGCCGAACCGAAGGCCGCGTTCGGATCGCCGTCCTTGACGAAGAACTGGCCGGAATCCTCCAGGCCCTGAAGCCGCTTGGCCTCGTCCAGCAGCGACTGGCTCGACAGTTTTGCGTTCGGACCGCCGTCATAGGCGATCTTCAGCGCATCCGCCGCCTTGCGCGCGTTGGCGTAGGTGCTCGCCACCGCGACGACCCAGCCGGAGGTGGTTCCGGTCTTGTCGTCGAGGATGACGGCTTTCATGAAGCCGGGCACCTTCTTGGCATCGCTGTCGTCGACCGACTTCACCGTCGCGCCGAAGCGTACCGGCGGGGTCACCACCTTGCCGTAGGCCATGCCCGGCAGCATCACGTCGATGCCGTACTTGGCGGTGCCATTGGTCTTGGAGGGGATGTCGAGCTGCGGCACCGACACGCCGATCATGGTGTATTGGTCCGGCGTCTTCAGCTTGATCGCCTTCAGCTCGTCCGGCGTGAAGGTCTTGGTCGCCTTGCCGCTCTTGACGATGTCGGCAAACGACATCTGCTTCTTCGACTTCGGATGCGAGACGATGGAATCGCGCACCACCAGCTGGTCCTTGAAGTAGGGCGGCAGCCCCATGGCTGCAGCGGCGGCCTCCGTCAACGCAATGCGACCGGCCGCACCCGCCCGGCTCATCGCCTCGAAGTTCATCATGGTCGACCAGCTGCCGCCGGTGATCTGTGCGCCGAGCACGGGATCGTTGAACTTCGGATCGTTGGAGGCGAGCGCGACGCGCATGTCGCTCCATTTCGCGCCCAACTCCTCGCAGACGATCTGCGCCATGGTGGAGGCGATGTGCTGGCCCATGTCGGCCTTGCCGCAGGTCACGGTGACGAGACCATCCGGCGAGATCGCATACCAGACGCTCGGCTCGAAATTGGCGGGGGGCGCA
>NZ_AJQF01000290.1:0-18942 GCF_000261705.1 Bradyrhizobium genomosp. III
GGCACGCCGGCATAGCCGAGCACGAGGCCGCTTGCGGCGGTGCCGACAAGGAAGGAGCGGCGGCTGAGATCGGTCGTCGCGGGGGTGACGTTCTTGACGTGCTTATTCATGTGGGCCTCCGTTCGTTGCCGGAGGCGGACGCGGTGCGCATCTCGGATGCGGCTCGCATGATCGCCTTCTGGATCCGCGAATAGGTCATGCAGCGGCAGAGGTTGCCGTCCATATGCGCCACGACTTCTTCCTTGGTCGGATTGGGATTCTTCGACAGCAGCGAAGCTGCCTGCATGATCTGCCCGGACTGGCAGTACCCGCATTGCGGCACCTGCTCGGCGACCCACGCCTTCTGCAAGGGATGATCGCCCTTGGCGGAAAGGCCTTCGATGGTGGTGATCTTCTTGCCGGCGACATCGCCGACCATGGTCTGACACGAGCGTACGGCTTCGCCGTTGACGTGCACGGTGCAGGCCCCGCACAGCCCGGCACCGCAGCCGAACTTGGTGCCGGTCATCTGCAATTGCTCGCGGATCGCCCAGAGGAGCGGCGTGTCGTTCGCCGCATCCACGGACATACTCCGCCCGTTGATGGTGAGTGTTGGCATAGGCGTCTTCCCCTGCCGGTGCATGAAGCCGCTTACGGCGGCAACTTGAATAGCGGACGCCCACCGGGCTGGCGTCAGCCTTGGCGGCGAGAATGATCGGGTTCGCGTGCCGTGGCAAATGCAATTTGGAACGAGTCGAAAAAACCGCCTCTGCACTTGCTCGTTGTGCGCCGCGCCAACGGCGCCGACGCAGCCACTGGACACAACAGCGCGTGCGTCAGACATGCGTGCCATCGCTTTCAGGCAGTTTCTTCCAGGTAACTTGGCGAAGTAGAATGCAGCCAACCGCGAACCTTACCCTCCCCTGGAGGGGGAGAGTGAAACACTGAGATTGCGGCTAGAACAAAAAGAAAAGGGGCGGAAGCAATGCCAAGGATCGATCGCGACGGCGTCAATATCTACTACGAAGTTCACGGCGACGGTCCGCCGCTGCTGCTCACCCACGGCTATTCCTCGACGTCGGCAATGTGGCACGGGCAGGTCGATGCGCTCGCGAGGGACCACAAGCTCGTGCTGTGGGACATGCGCGGCCACGGCCAGTCCGATTATCCCGATGATCCCAACGCCTATAGTGAAACTCTGACGGTCGGCGACATGGCGGCGATCCTCAACGCTGTCGGCGCTGAGCGCGCGATCATCGGTGGTCTCTCGCTCGGCGGCTACATGTCGCTCGCGTTCTATCGCACCTATCCGCAAGCCGCCCGTGCGCTGCTGATCATCGACACGGGGCCCGGCTTCAAGAAGGACGACGCCCGCGATGCCTGGAACGCGCGGGCACTCGGCACCGCCGACAAGCTCGATCGCGAAGGTCTCGACATGCTGAAATCGACGACGCGCGAGCGCGCTACCGCGAGCCACCGCAACGCCAGGGGATTGGCGCTCGCCGCGCGCGGCATGCTGACCCAGCGGGATGCGCGCGTGATCGAGCTGCTGCCCGACATCAGGGTGCCCTGCCTGATCGTGGTCGGCGCCGACGACACGCCGTTCCTCGCCGCGTCCGATTACATGGCGGCAAAAATCCCCGGCGCACAAAAGGTCGTGATCAACGCGGCCGGCCACGCCGTCAACATCGATCAACCCAAGGCTTTTGTTGACGCGGTCGAGCCTTTCCTGAAGAACTTGCCGGCATAGGCCGGACAATCAGGGACGCAAGACCATGATGCGAGCGATCTTCGCGGCGGGCGCAACAGCGGCCCTGTTGTCGGCAGCGCACGCCGAACCCTTCGGCACTGTGCCGCCGCGCCAGCCCTTCGTCACGACCTTGTCGAACAATACGCCGCTCGCCTTCGGCATGGATGCCGAGCAAACCGCCCGCGCCCTCGGGCAGCCGCTGCAATATGTGCGCGGGCGTCCCGGCAACGAGATCTATCTCGCGCTGCGCAACATCGGCGGCAGCGGCTTGATCCCCTACCGCCACCGCCTGTTCCTGCAATTCCGTCATGGACGGCTGGCAGGGTGGAAGGAGGATTACGGCGAGAACTGGATGTGGGAGTAGGTGTTGCCGCTCACGGCCTCAGACCACGGCGCATGATGAGCGGAGCTTTACGCTGAAGTTTCGGCTTCGTCATGGCCGGGCTTGTCCCGGCCATCCACGATCTTCCGTGCGGCACCAAGAACGTGGATGCCCGGGACATAGGCGAGCGAAGCGGCCGTCCTTCAGACGGCTATGCCCGGGCATGACGAGATTGTGGAACGAGCGAATTTCCCTATCGACGACCAACCAAGAAGGACAACCCGCGTGGGACACGACATCAAGCTGACGGCCTCCGACAATTTCCAGTTTGGCGCCTATCGCGCCGATCCCCGTGGTACGCCGAAGGGCGCGGTGGTGGTGATCCAGGAGATCTTTGGCGTCAATCACCACATCCGCTCGGTCTGCGACCGCCTCGCCGGGGAAGGCTATGTGGCGATCGCGCCGTCGATCTTCGACCGCACCACGCCGGGCTTCCAGTCGGGCTATTCGCCCGATGAGATCGCCGAAGCCCGCAAGTTCGTCGCCAGCCCCGATTGGGCGGCGATGCTGCGCGACACCCAGGCCGCGATCGATGCGGTGAAGAGCGTGGGCCCGGTGGGCATCATCGGCTTTTGCCTGGGGGGCAGCATCGCCTTTGTCGCGGCGACGCGGCTGTCGGGACTGAAGGCTGCGATCGGTTATTACGGCGGCGCGGTCGTGCGCTTCGCCGACGAGACGCCGAAGGTGCCGACGCAACTGCATTTCGGCGAGAAGGATGCGGGCATCCCCCTGACCGACGTCGAGACCATCAAGTCGAAGCGGCCGGACGTGGAGGTGTTCGTCTATCCGGGCGCCCAGCACGGCTTCCATTGCGACGAGCGCGCGAGCTACGACAAGGCCAGCGCCGACATCGCCTGGCCGCGCAGCATGGACTTTTTCGCGAAGCATTTGAAATAGGGCGCGTCTCTTTCGTCTGTCATTCCGGGGCGACGCGTCAGCGTCGAACCCGGAATCCATCGGGCGTCAGCGATGGTGGCGCGATGGATTCCGGGCTCGCGCTATCGCGCGCCCCGGAATGACAAGAGGAGAGAGTTGCGCCATCTCAAAGCAGGAATCGGGTGGCTGCATCCTGCCGCCCGGCGATAGAGCTGGCCAATCGAGCCAACTCACGCCGGGAGATCGCCATGCCGCAAGCCATCACGCACCTCGTCATCCGCAATCCGTTCGGAACCATGGATGTCCCCTCACCCGATGATTACGAAGTGATGGCTTATGCCGCGACGGCCACGCTGCCTGGCGGTGCCGCGGACGGCAATGCGCCGGCGTGGGCAGCGATCGCAGCGCCATCCGATCCGCTCGAAGGCATCTGGGCGAGCCGCTGGAACGGCGGCGCCGATCCGACCATCGCCGGCGACACGGCGGAGACGTGGAAACAAGGGCGCGCGGAAGTGCGCATCACGGGCAGCCGTATCTATCTGCGCTTCGACTGGGACAATGGCCGCCGGCACGGGCTGATCGAGGCCGCACGCGAGGGCGCGGATCGGCTGGTCGGAAAATATGTCAACCTGACCACGCCGGCGATCACACGGCCATGGGTCGGACGCGTCATCGACGCTAACAGGATCGATGGATGTTTTCCTGACGGGCGGCTGGATTTCAGGCGGTGAGCTAGAACCAGCGCTCGCCGACGAACACGGTGTCGCCGGGGTTCAAGGGGGTGCCGAGCGGCACCACGGCGCGCATGGAGCCGCCGTTCTCGGTGTGCGTGATGGTGACCACGTCGCGCTTGGCGCGGGGCGAGAAACCGCCGGCGATTGCGACCGCACTCTCGACCGTCATGTTCGGCACGTAAGGATATTGGCCGGGCGCCGTGACTTCGCCGAGAATGAAGAACGGGCGATAGGCCTCGATCTCGACCGCGACCGAGGGCTCGCGGATGTAACCGTTGCGCAGGCGCGCGGCGATCTCGCCGGCAAGGCCCGCCGTGGTGCGGCCGCGGGCCGGCACTGCACCGATCAGCGGCATGGTGATGGATCCGCCGGCGTCGATGGCATAGCTGTTGGTGAGACCTTCCTGGCCGTAGACCACGACGCGGAGCTTGTCGCCGGCGTCGAGATGGTAGGAAGCGTCATAGCGCATCGGCGCGGCGTAGCCGACCGGCATCGGTGCGGGCGAAGAGGCAAAGGAATTACGCAGCGCGCCGATGGCGCCGCCGCCATCAGCGACGACAACCGGCTGCGGCGCACTGTAGGGCTGGCCATAGGCCATGGAATCGAGATCGGCGCGCGGCTGCATCACCGCGACGGGGCCGGCGGTCTGCATGCAGCCGCCAAGGGTCAGCGCGGCGGACGCTGCCAGGGACGCTGCCAAGATCGACCATCGAAACGCGCGTGCAACCGGCACCGGACCAATCCCTCGAAACGAGACGGCTTAAGTGATGCACCGGTTATGGTTAATAAAGCGTTGAGCGGGGCGGGGTGCTTTGCGGGCGCGATAGCTGCCGCACACTCCGTCATGCCCGGGCTTGTCCCGGGCATGACGAACTTCTGGTGGGACCTACGCGCTCACGCCGACGCCGATCGGGCAGGACACGCCGGTGCCCCCTAAGCCGCAATAGCCGGCGGGATTCTTCGCCAGATATTGCTGATGGTAGTCCTCAGCGAAATAGAATTCGCCTGATGGCGCGATTTCGGTGGTGATGGCACCGAGGCCTTTTGCAGCAAGCGCCTTCTGATAGAGCGCCTTCGACTCGTCGGCCGCCTTCTTCTGCGCATCGGAATAGGTGTAGATCGCGCTACGATATTGCGTGCCGACATCGTTGCCCTGACGCATGCCCTGCGTCGGGTTGTGGCTCTCCCAGAACGTCTGCAGGAGCTTCTCGTAAGACAGCTTGTTCGGATCGAACACGACCAGCACCACTTCGGTGTGACCGGTTCGTCCCGAGCAGGTCTCTTCATAGGTCGGGTTCGGCGTATGGCCGCCGGCATAGCCGACGGCGGTGGTGTAGATGCCATCGCCGAGCTGCCAGAACTTGCGCTCGGCGCCCCAGAAGCAGCCGAGCCCGAACACGGCCTGCTCGAGGCCGGCGGGATAAGGCGGCTTGAGCTTGCTGCCGTTGACGAAATGGGTGGCCGCGGTCGGAATGGCTTGCGCACGGCCAGGCAGCGCTTCAGTTGCGCTCGGCAATGCGGTGGTCTTGCGCATGAACAGCATGATTGGATCTCCGCAGACGAGCCGTCCGTCGCCCGAGCCAGATGCTCAGGCGGCGTGCTCGCGATCAGGTGGGAATATAGGGATCTACGCTGGCGAGAGCGGCCTTGTTACGCCGCTCGTCTCGCGAGCGCTCAATCCCGGGAATTGAGGATCAATCCCGGCGGGAAGCTCAATCCCGGGAATAGCCGATCAGCGGTTTCCGCGGCCGGAACAGGATCATCAGCAGGATGCCGAGAATGCCGAGGACGGCGAACACCGGCTGATCCAGCAGCAGGCGGATCACCGAGGTCCAGAGCCAGGGCGCCTTGGCCTCGACCCAGGTGCGGAATGCCGATTGGCTGGCCTGATTGATGTCGTTCCAGAACTGGCCGAACCGGGTGAATTTGAGGGTCTGGTCGGCCACCCAGCGGGCGCCGTCATAGACCATGAAGATGAACCCGCCAGCGAGCAGCAACAGCCCAATCAGTCGGAAAAAACCGCGGATCATGCCTCACCTTATATGGTCGTCCGATCGGAGGAGCCGACAAAACGCCGCCAGCCAATAGCCGGGAGACGGCAGAAATTCAACCTCTTCAGGGCGTTACGACGCCCCTGGAGCGCCCCGGGGGCCGCTTTTCCAGCCTGGAAAGCGTTGACGGTGCCGAAGACCCTCTCTATAAGGGCGCCAACTGGCGGCGGGCGCAATCCTGCCGCCGCTGTTCTTTGAGCAGTTGCAGGCTCCTTGGGCTTAGAGCTCTTTGCGGCCTCATGTTCCGGGGACAGCCCAGCAACCGAACACCCTAAATCCGAGCGTCGATTCCGCGGTCAAGCAAGCCGGCGCTACCCGACCAAGACGCGACCGGTACCCGCAAAGGATATTGAGACCATGGCCAATACCACTTCCGCCAAGAAAGCGACGCGCAAGATCGCCCGCCGCACCGCCGTCAACAAGTCGCGCCGCACCCAGATGCGCGGTGCCGTGCGTAACGTCGAAGAAGCCATCGCGACCGGCGACCGCGCCGCTGCCGTGAAGGCGCTGGCGAATGCCGAGCCCGCCTTGATGCGCGCCGCCCAGCGCAACATCATTCACAAGAACAACGCCAGCCGCAAAGTCTCGCGCCTCACCGCGCAGATCGCCAAGCTCGCCAAGTAACGAGCCAGGTAACGGCGAACCAATCGGTCGGCCGATCCGATCGAACATCGCACGCGTCAAACAGCCCGGCATCGCGCCGGGCTTTTTTGTTGCCAGTCATATTCACTCAACCGGTCACGCCACAGTCGATCTTCGATCGGAAGGTTTGCACCGCCTGCGCTATTCTTCGTTCCGTAGTTCTACCTGCCGATGTCTTGCAACAGTGGAAACTTTCACCGCGTTGCAAAAACCCCTGTGCTGCGGGGCTAAGATGAATTCGCGCACGCAGGAGTTCTGCACACCGTAGATTCACCGGAACGCGCGTGGCTATGGAGTTACCCTGTGAAACGAGACTCAAAAAGCGATGTCTCGCTAATCACTTATCGACATAGCGACCGCAAGCATTTGGAAAATTCGCCGACACGTCCGGCGCGTGACGAATTTGTAAAAATTTTTTTAGCAGTGACGGAGAATTGTCACATGATGCCCGGCATTCTCGATTCTGTGCACGAATCCAAAAACTTGCTTCCGAGCCTGTGAACAACTCCCGCGCGGCGTTAACCGAGGTCAAGTTTTTTGACGCCTCAAGTGTGAATCAATTTCGTTGCGAGTCTTTCCGCATAGTGTATTCCTTAAGTCGTCAGCGGCGCCCACGATCTTCAGACCAGCGCGGTTTAGGAAACGGGGCGAGCGTGCAAATCGGCGGCGGTGTGCACGTAGGCGACGCTTCAAAAAGCGAATGTCGGATCAAAAACCCATAGCAATATGGGAATGGTATCTCTTTGTCTGAATGTCTCCAAGCGGGATCTTGCGTATCCCGATCGCGCGAGACGCACGGACATCGCAAAGTTACCCCGACACGAGCGATGGCGAAGCCGAGCGGACGAACAGTGCAGACGGGCAGGGCATCAGCGATTTTTCGTCGCGGGTGTCTTCAGAAGCAGGACCTTGTCGTGAGCGATCACGGCAGGACGGGGAGGTATCATGGCCTACGGATTCAACGCGGTATTGACACAAGTTCCATCGTTCAACGATGCCGTCTCCGATCCGTCCAGCGTTCAGCCTCCCACGTGCGAGAGCGCGTCGAGTACGCGCTGACCTCGCGAACTCTCCATCTCCGACATCGCTGATCTGACCCGCGGCGTTTGCGCCGAACGGTCGAGCTATGCCTGACGATGGACTCGCTTGAGGTCGCGCCATGACCAGGGAACCCCTGCATGGCGCTCACAACGCAACCTTATCTCTCAAGAGAAGTTTTTTGACGATGACAATGGAACAGGATCGCTGGTCACGCGTGAAGGGTCGGCTGCGCTCGACCGTCGGCGAAGACGTTTACACGAGCTGGTTTGCGCGCATGGATCTGGAAGGCGTGCAGGACGAGAGCGTGCGCCTCTCGGTGCCGACCCGGTTCCTGAAGAGCTGGATTCAGGCTCATTATGCCGAGCGCGTGTTGTCGTGCTGGCAGGCCGAGATGCCGGAAGTGCATCGCATCGACCTCACGGTGCGTTCGGCCGTGCGCCCGGTGATACAGCCGAAGGAAGCCCCCGCGCCGGTCGAGACGCGACGCACGCCCACACCGGAGCTGCGCTCGACCGCGACCGCGCCGGTGTCAGCCAATCACGATGCGCTCGGCGGCTCGCCGCTCGATCCGCGCCTGACTTTCGCGAGCTTCGTCGTCGGCCGTTCCAACACGCTGGCGCATGCAGCCGCGCGTCAGGTCGCCGAAGGTCGCCGCGGCGACCCGGTGATGTTCAACCCGCTCTACATCCATGCCGGCGTCGGCCTCGGCAAGACGCATCTGCTCCAGGCGGTGACCTGGGCCGGCAATTCCGGTAACGAGCGCAAGGTGCTGTACCTGACGGCAGAGAAATTCATGTACGGCTTCGTCGCCGCGCTGAAGACGCAGACGGCGCTGGCCTTCAAGGAAGCGCTGCGCGGCATCGACGTGCTGGTGATCGACGATCTGCAGTTCCTGCAGGGCAAGTCGACCCAGGCCGAGTTCTGTCACACGCTGAACGCGCTGATCGATGCCGGCCGCCAGGTCGTGATCGCCGCCGACCGGCCGCCGTCCGATCTCGAAAGCCTCGATGACCGCGTCCGCTCGCGGCTCGCCGGCGGCCTCGTGGTCGAGATGGGCTCGCTCGGCGAAGAGCTGCGTCACGGCATCCTCAAGTCGCGCGTCGCCGCGGCCCGCGCCCATCATGCGACCTTCGAGGTACCGGAGGAGGTGCTGCATTATCTGGCGCGCACCATCACCCATAACGGCCGCGACCTCGAAGGCGCGATCAACCGCCTGCTGGCGCACTCGAAGCTCAACAACCGGCCGGTGACGCTGGAGATGGCGGAGCACGAGGTGCGCGACCTGGTCCGGCCGCAGGAGCCCAAGCGGATCAAGATCGAGGACATCCAGCGCGTGGTGGCGCGGCAGTATAATGTCAGCCGCTCCGACCTGCTCTCCTCGCGCCGCACCGCCAACGTGGTGCGCCCGCGCCAGGTGGCGATGTATCTCGCCAAGACGCTGACCCTGCGCTCGCTCCCCGAGATCGGCCGCCGCTTCGGCGGGCGCGACCACACCACGGTGCTGCACGCCGTGCGCAAGATCGAGGCCCTGGTCTCCAAGGACACCGCGCTGTCCGAGGAAGTGGAGTCGCTGAAGCGCCAGCTTCAGGAATAAACGCCTAAGGCACTCCTGCCATTCTCCCGCCGCCCCGGCCATGCCTGGGCGGCGGTTTTCATTTGGGCGGTAAATCGTGGGAATCGTGCGGAACTGGCCCCCGATCCCTTGAATCCGGGGGCCATCCGAGCCACCTTGCGCGACCCTGGCGGCTTTGGTCATATCGGTTGGATGGCCCTGACCTGCCGGGGTCATCGGTGCCGCGGCGGGGCTTTTCGACCGCCCGGCGTCTTCATTTTGGGGATCGGGCGAGTAGTGCAATGAAGGTTACGGTCGAACGCGCGCAACTCCTGAAGTCACTGGGCCACGTCCACCGCGTGGTCGAGCGCCGCAACACGATTCCGATCCTCGGCAACGTGCTGGTCCGGGCCGAAAACGCCAAATTGTCGCTGAAGGCAACCGACCTCGATCTCGAGGTGACGGAGACGCTGCCGGCGGAAACCGCGACCGCGGGCTCCACCACCGTGCCGGCGCACATGTTCTACGACATCGTGCGCAAGCTGCCCGACGGCTCGCAGATCGTGCTGGAAGCCGACGGCGACCGCGCGGTGCTGGCGATCCGCGCCGGCCGCTCGCGCTTCACGCTGCAGACCCTGCCGGAGAATGATTTCCCGGATCTGGCCGCCGGCGACATGTCGCACTCCTTCTCGCTCGCCGCCAAGGACGTCAAGCGGCTGATCGACCGCACCCAGTTCGCGATCTCCACCGAGGAGACCCGCTATTATCTCAACGGCATCTACCTGCATGCCGCCGGCACGCCCAAGGCCGCCACCTTACGCGGCGTCGCCACCGATGGCCACCGCCTCGCCCAGCTCGATTTGGTGCAGCCGAAGGGCGCCGAGGGCATGCCCGGCGTGATCGTGCCGCGCAAGACCGTCGGCGAGGTGCAGCGCCTGATCGAGGATACCGACGCCGAGATGACGATCGAGCTGTCGCAGGCAAAAATCCGCTTTACGATCGGGAACGTCGTGCTGACCTCGAAACTGATCGACGGCACCTTCCCCGACTACGGCCGCGTCATCCCGCAGGGCAACGACAAAGAGCTCGTCGTCGACAAGAAGGACTTTGAGAACGCGGTCGACCGCGTCTCGACGATCTCCAGCGAGCGCGGCCGGGCGGTGAAGCTGTCGCTGTCGCCGGGCAAGCTGGTGCTGTCGGTGACCAATCCGGATTCCGGCAGCGCGACCGAAGAGCTCGAGGTCGAATACGCCTCCGACGCCCTCGATATCGGCTTCAACTCCCGCTATTTGCTCGACATCGCAGCCCAGATCGAAGGCGACGTCGCAACGCTCAGGCTTGCCGATCCGGGCTCGCCCACCCTGGTGCAAGACCGCGACGACAAAAGCGCATTGTACGTGCTGATGCCGATGCGGGTGTGAGGGACGTGCTCCTCCTCTCGGGATACCTTGTACGCGGAGACAACCCCTCGCCCGGCTTCGCTGCGCGAAGCCACCCTCTCCCACAAGGGGAGAGGGTGAAGCTACAGCCTTCCCTGTCGCCACAAGCGCGACGCACATTGTTGTGCCCTCTCCCCTTGTGGGAGAGGGCATCTCCGCTGGCGGATACACACTCAGTCGGGTGAGGGGTTCGTGCCGCAGGAGCCATCCCATCGGCCAGTCGCCAAGCGTCTCCGCCAATTCGCGAAGAACATGCGGCACGAACCAACCGATGCTGAAACCGCAATGTGGCGCTTGCTGAGAGATCGTCGGCTCTCCACTTTCAAGTTTCGCCGACAGGTACCGTTCAAAAACTACATTCTCGATTTCGTCTGCTTCGAGAAGCGCCTCGTGATCGAGATCGACGGAAGCCAACACTCGGAATCGCAGCGAGACGCGACGCGTGAGGCGACGCTTGCTGCCGAAGGGTTTTGGACATTGCGCTACTGGAACAACGACGTGCTACAGCAGCCCGCTTCTGTATTGGAGGATATCCTTGCAAAGCTTGCCGGGCGGTAAGATACCCCTCACCCGTCGCCTCACTGCGTGAGGCGCCACCCTCTCCCACAAGGGGAGAGGGGAAGAATCGCGCCAGAACGAATAACTGATGACCCCCTCCCGCATTCATCGCCTGACGCTGACGCATTTTCGCAATTATCGGGCGGCGGGGCTCGAGACGGCGGCTGACATGGTGGCGCTGGTCGGGCCGAACGGGGCGGGCAAGACCAATTGCATCGAGGCGATCTCGTTTCTGTCGCCGGGCCGGGGCTTGCGGCGGGCGACGCTGGAAGACGTCGCCGACAACCAGGGCGACGGATCCTGGGCCGTCTCCGCGCAGGTCGAGGGCGCGCTGGGGCTGGCCACGCTCGGCACTGGCATTGATGCACCGCGCTCTGACGCCGCCGTAAGCCGGCGCTGCCGCATCGACCGCGAGCCGGTTGGGTCCGCGACGGCCTTCGGCGACCATATCCGCATGGTGTGGCTGACGCCGGCGATGGACGGGCTGTTCATGGGCGCAGGCTCGGAACGGCGGCGCTTCTTCGACCGCCTGGTGCTGGCGATCGACAACGAGCATTCCAGCCGCATCAACGCGCTGGAACGGTCGCTGCGCTCGCGCAACCGCCTGCTCGAAACCCGCAATTACGACGACCATTGGTGCGACGCGATCGAGCGCGAAACCGCGGAGCTTGCGGTCGCGGTCGCGGCAACGCGCGGCCAGACCGCGGCAAGGCTCACCGGCATGCTGAATGCGCGCGCGCAGGCCTCCGCCTTTCCCTCGGCGCAGATCGCGCTCGACGGCTGGATGGAGAACGCGCTGCTGACCGAGACGGCGACGTCGGTCGAGGACCGCTACCGCCAGATCCTGCGCGACAACCGGCCGCGCGATGCCATCGCCGGCCGCACCACCGACGGCCCGCATCTCACCGATCTGCAGGTGATCTATGCGCCGAAAAGCATGCCCGCGCGTGATGCGTCCACGGGCGAGCAGAAGGCGCTGCTGATCGGCCTCGTGCTCGCGCATGCGAGCCTGGTCGCCGAGATGACCGGCATCGTGCCGCTGCTGCTGCTCGACGAGGTCGTCGCCCATCTCGATCCGAACCGCCGCGCCGCGCTGTTCGACGAGCTGCGCAAGCTCGGCGCGCAGGTGTGGCTGACCGGCGCGGACCCGGCGGCCTTCGCCGAGATCGGCGCTGGAGGCGAAGTCTTCGACGTCGAGAGCGGACAGGTCTCGTCGCGACGCTAGGCCTCCGGGTTGAACCCGCTCTGTTCCATCAGCGACTAGCTGTCTGAAGCGGCGCCGACGGTGCCGCCGTTGTGCAATCGCGCGGTATTTCCCACACGCGCGATGCTTGGAGCGTAGGCATGACGACGGTAAGGCACGGGGCAAGAGCTCCTGCGCGATGGCAACTTCTTGCGTGCGGCCTCGCTCTGTTCGCGAGCTGCCTGCTCGCCGCAAGCGCCGGCGCCTGGGTATCGAATTTGTCGCCACTGTTCTCAGTCGCGCTCGCGCCGGATCCCGATGCGCGGCTGCCCGCGCCGACCCGCTACCTCTATCGAGGCACCCACACCACGGTGATGCCCGGCGTCGAAGCCCCGCTCCGCACCAGGCTCGAAACCACCGTGCCCGCAGAGCTCGGCGACGTCCTCAGCTTCTATCGCACGGAGCTCGGAAAGCTTGGCTGGCAGGAACAGCCTGATGGCGCGGTGATCGCAACCGATCACGCCCAGCTCGCTTTCGCCTCCCCGCTGGGGCCGGCCGCACTCCAGCTCGCCCGCAAGGACAGCAGCACCTCGATCCATCTCGTGCAGAAGAACGCCGATGCGGCGATTCGGGCCAATATCATGCCCGAACCCGGCCAGGCCAAGCTGGTGTTCAGCAATATCAGCGGGAGGGACGCGGCGCTCACGATCAACGCACGAACCGTCAAACGCGCCGCCGGCGCCAATGCCGTGTCGCTGGATCTGGCGCCCGGCAAGTATTCCTACGAACTGACCGTACCGGACCATTCAGCCACCACGAACGTCCTCACCCTTACCGCCGGCGATACCTGGGAGCTCACGATCGGGCGCGACGGCGACGCCTGGCCGCCGCTCCAGCTGTATTGAGCCATGCCTGCCTGATCAGGCCCGTGACGCCGCTCGTACGCCGTCCGTTGAACCTCTCCGGTTCCCATCGCGACTTCTCGTCTGAGGCCGCGCGCCGAGGTGTCGCAGTCTGCCCATGCGCAGGGCGACGGCCCGCGCAACACCCAGGAGTTTGACGATGCCGATGATCCCGCTTGGGGCGCAAGTCCCGGCAAGATGGCTGCTGCTTGCCTGCGGCGTTCTCGCGATGGCGAGCACGTCGTATCCCGCGGACGCGGCAGACGAAAGCTTCGTCGACGTCCATACGCTGCCGCGGCTGGACGGCGCGGTGGAGGATACTTCGCACCCCGACACCTATCGCGTCATCTACACTGTGCCGACCGCGCTTGCCGCCACGTCGGACGCCACGAAGAAGCTGCTGAGGGCCGACGGCTGGGTGCCCTATGTGTATCCGCTGGACGAGAAGAGTGCCGCGCTGACCTTCAAGAAGGGTCGGCTGGGGCTGCGCGTCTCCTTCACACAGGCGCGCGGGCGCTCCGACCAATCCGCCGTGTTCTACACGCCGAACCGGATCTATGCGAACGTGCCGTTCCCGGACGGCGCGACCGATCTCGCGTTCGACGAGACCCGACCCTATCTCGGCTGCATCGCGCCCGGCGCGTTCGATGCGACCTCGGAGTTCTTTGCGAAGGAAATGGCGGCGATCGGCTGGCGCAAGCTCACGCCTGAAACGTCCTCGCGCTGGCCGAACGCCGATCTTGACGGGACCGTCCCGAACGGCGTGCGCGTCTTTTACGATCACCCCGATCGCGACGCGACGCACATCTACCAGAAGCCAGTGATGCTGACCCTGACACGACGCGACGACGGCCGCACCAATGTCGACATCCGGGTGGCGCCGTTCGCGCTGCCCCAGGAGCTCGAGGCCGACGATGACATGGCCGGCCTGCCGCGGCCGAAGCTGACCAAATCTGCAAGGGGTCTTGGCAGCGCGAGCTCCAACAAGCGCGAGATGTCGGCCGCCGCGATGGCCGAGCTGCCCGCCGTGCTCGCCTTCTATCACCGCGAGCTCGCCGCGCGCGGCTGGCGGGAAGACGGCAACGCGCCGCTCGCGCCCGGCGACGAGATCGCGATCAATGTCTCATCGGCGGAGGAAACCGGCGTGCTGCGGCTCGGCCGCAAATATGATTTCACGATGATCAGTCTGACCGCGCAGGTGAAGGACTCCGCACTTGCGGCCCGCGCCAAGGCGAAGAAGGAGGCGGACGCAAGGTTCCTCGGCGATGCTTTGGGGGCGGCTCAGCAGCTCATTGCCGCCGATGAGGCCAGGCGCAAGACGCAGGCGGCCGCCCTGTCGGATACGCCGCTGAATGCGCTCGCCGACAGCAAGACGCCGGTGCCGCTGCCCGAGACCGCCGAGGGCGTGAAGTTCGAAGGCAATGACGGCCATCTCGAATTCTCCTCCACCTCGAGCGTCAAGGCGCTCACCGCGTTCTATCGCGCGTCACTCAAGCCCGCCGGCTGGAAAGAGCAACCCTCCGTCATCAACCAGCCCAACATGGCGATGATGGAATTCTCCAAGAGCGGCAAGTCGATCTCTATGACCGTGATGCAGATGGGCCCGAAGGTGAATGTCCGCGCCGACGGATCGGGGCTGGTGATGGCCGCCGCGAAGCCGACGGCCGCCGCCGAAGTGCAGGCCAAATCCTCCGAGCCGCTCAAGCCCGACCCTGAATCCCAGCTCCCCGTGCCGACGCAGCGGTCGTCGACCTCGCTCGCCACCACCAAAATGCCGGGAAGCGAGATGCCGTTCCGCCGCGAGCTGGCAGCCAGCATCGCGGCCCCGCTCGGCGATGTCCTGGCCTTCTACCGGGCCGAGCTTTCCAAGCTCGGCTGGCAGGAAAAGGCCGACGGCGCGACCGTGTCCGCCGAACGCGCACAGATCGACTTCACCTCGCCGCAAGGCCCGGCCGTGCTCAAGCTCGGCCGCGCCAAAGGCGAGACCACGGTCAGCCTGGCGCAGAAGAATCCGGATGCCGCTGTGAAGGCCGACATCATGCCGAAGCCCGGCCAGGCCAGGCTGATGCTCGGCAATATCGGGACGAAGGAAGCCTCGCTGACAATCAACAAGCAGACGGTGAAGATCGCGGCCGGCGCCGGCGGTCCGCAATCGCCGAAAGGCCCGATGCTCGACCTGCTGCCGGGCACCTACCAGTACGCCCTGCGCATGCCCGGGCGCCCGGCCCACACCGAGACCCTCACCGTCGCCGCCGGCGACGCCTGGGGCCTCCTGGTGGGGCCGAGCGGCGACGTGATGCCGCTGCAGATGTACTGATCTACCGGGCCCCTGATGCCGGGAACGAACATGACGACAATAAAGCCTGTGATGAGAGGTCCGGCACGCTGGTTGCTGCCGCTGTGCGGTCTCGCCCTCCTCGCGGGCGGCCTGATCGCCGCAAATGCCGGCGGATGGATACCGCATCTATCACCGCACACTTCGGCTGCACTCACGCCGGCGGATCCCGACGCCGACATGCCAGTGCCGAAGCAACATAGCTCCTCCAGCTCCAACACCACCCATGCGACCGGCATCGAAATCCCGCTGCGGGTCGGACTCGAAGCCCATGTGCAGGCCCCGCTCACTGCTGTGCTCGCCTTCTACCGCACGGAGCTCGCAAAGCGCGGCTGGGAGGAAAAGCCTGACGGCACTGTGGTTGCCGCCGATCACGCTAAGCTCGCCTTCGTCTCCCCGAAGGGCCCGGCAACATTGAAACTTGGCCGTGCGAAGGACGAGACCATTGTCGAGCTGGTGCAGCGGAATACGGAGGCCGTGGCCAAGGCCAATTTCCTGCCGATGCCAGGACGAGCGCTGCTGATCTTCGGCTATCTTGCGCCCGGCGTGGCTTCGCTCGCGATCAACGATCAGACCATCAAGATCGCGGGCGGCGAAAATCACCCACAAACGCTGGATCTGCCGCCCGGCACGTATTCCTACCAGCTGGTCGTGTCGGGCCATACGTTGCGCACCGATACCATCACCGTGGCCGCAGGCGAGACCTGGTCCCTCCAGTTGGGTGACGACGACAGGAAGCCGGATCAGATCTACTGACCCCACAGACCTGTTCCCGGGCGCCACAGCACGTCGGAACAGGTCGCTGCGACCCCGCAAAATCCACGCCTTTGAAGGCTAAAAAGGGGGTCTCGAATCGGGCTTTTCGCGAGCCCCAGAATCGGCCTTCGAACACCTTGAAAACCGGCCCAAAAACCCCATTTAGTCAAAGGGTTGCCGGAAGATACTTTGCGCTAGGCGCAATCTCTCTTTCATGGCACAAATAGCTCGCAAATCAGCGCCTTTTGCGCGGCTGATTCGGGCGACATCTCGAAGGCCTCTCATGACAGAACCTGCTCGGCAGACACCTGCCGAAAACGAGCCCTCCAATCCGAGCGATTACGGCGCGGAATCGATCCGCGTGCTCAAGGGTCTCGATGCCGTTCGCAAGCGCCCGGGCATGTATATCGGCGACACCGACGACGGCTCGGGCCTGCACCACATGGTCTACGAAGTCGTCGACAACGCGATCGACGAAGCGCTGGCGGGCCACGCCACGCGCGTCGACGTCGTGCTCAATGCCGACAATTCCGTCACCGTGCGCGACGACGGCCGCGGCATTCCCGTCGACATCCACAAGGGCGAAGGAATCTCGGCGGCCGAGGTCATCATGACCCAGCTGCACGCCGGCGGAAAGTTCGACCAGAACTCCTACAAGGTCTCCGGCGGCCTGCACGGTGTCGGCGTCTCCGTCGTCAACGCGCTGTCGAGCAAGCTTGGCTTGCGAATCTGGCGCGACAACAAGGAGCACTACATCGAGTTCGCCCATGGCGATGCCGTCGCACCGCTGGTGGTGGTCGGCGACGCGCCGGGCAAACGCGGCACCGAAGTGACGTTCCTCGCTTCGGGCGAGACCTTCAAGAACATCGAATATGATTTCGCCACGCTCGAGCATCGGCTGCGCGAGCTCGCCTTTCTCAATTCCGGCGTCAACATCGCCCTCTCCGACATGCGTCACGCAGTGGAGAAGCGCGAGGAGATGCACTATTCCGGCGGCGTCGAGGAATTCGTCAAATATCTCGACCGCAACAAGAAGGCGATCGTGCCTGCGCCGATCATGGTGCGCGCGGAAGCCAACGGCATTGGCGTCGAGGCGGCCTTGTGGTGGAACGACAGCTACCACGAGAACGTGCTGTGCTTCACCAACAACATCCCGCAGCGGGACGGCGGCACCCATCTCGCCGGCTTCCGCGGCGCGCTGACGCGCCAGGTCAACGGCTATGCCGAGGCCAATGCGAAAAAGGAAAAGATCGCGCTGACCGGCGACGATTGCCGCGAAGGCCTCACCGCCGTGCTGTCGGTGAAGGTGCCCGATCCGAAATTTTCGTCGCAGACCAAGGACAAGCTGGTGTCCTCGGAAGTGCGCCCCGTGGTCGAGAACGTGCTCAACGAGGCGCTCCAGGCCTGGTTCGAGGAGCATCCGAGCGAAGCCAAGATGATCGTCGGCAAGGTGATCCAGGCCGCCGCCGCGCGTGAGGCTGCGCGAAAGGCGCGCGAATTGACGCGCAAGAGCCCGCTCTCGGTCTCCTCGCTGCCCGGCAAGCTCGCCGACTGCCAGGAGAAGGATCCGGCCAAATCCGAACTCTTCATCGTCGAGGGTGACTCGGCAGGCGGCAGCGCCAAGCAGGGCCGCAACCGCGAATTCCAGGCGGTGCTGCCGCTGCGCGGCAAGATCCTCAACGTCGAACGCGTACGCCCCGACAAGATGCTGTCGTCGGAACAGATCGGCACGCTGATCACCGCGCTCGGCACCGGCATCAGCGACGAGTTCTCGATCGAGAAGCTGCGCTATCACAAGATCATCGTGATGACGGACGCCGACGTCGACGGCGCCCACATCCGCACGCTGCTGCTGACCTTCTTCTACCGGCAGATGCGCGACATCATCGACGGCGGCTATCTCTATATCGCCCAGCCGCCGCTCTATAAGGTCTCACGCGGCAAGTCCGAGCAGTATCTGAAGGACGAGAGGGCGCTGGAGGACTATCTGATCGACGCCGGCCTCGACGACTGCGTGTACATCCCCGGCACCGGCGGCGACCGGTCCGGCCGCGATCTGCGCGCGCTGGTCGACGACGCCCGCGTGGTCCGCAGCATCCTGCGCAATCTGCACAGCCGCTATAACCGCAAGGTGATCGAGCAGGCCGCCATCACCGGCGTGCTGAACAAGTCGATCTACGGCAATCCCGAGAACGCTGCGGCCGCCGCACAATACATCGCGAGCCGGCTGGACAATCAGGCCGAAGAGGTCGAGCGCGGCTGGATCGGGCAATATGTGGAAGGCCAGGGCTTCCAGTTCGAGCGCACCGTGCGCGGCGTCAAGGAAGCCGCTGTGATCGACGATGCGTTCCTGGGGTCGGCCGAAGCCCGCAAGCTCGACGAGTACACAACGAAGCTACAGGACGTCTACGCCCGCTCCGGCAAGCTGCGGCGCAAGGATACCGAGCACATGGTCCATGGCCCGGTCGACCTGTTCGAGGCGGTGACCGAGGCCGGCCGCAAGGGCATCTCACTGCAGCGCTACAAAGGTCTCGGCGAGATGAACCCGGAGCAGCTCTGGGAGACGACGCTCGACACCGACGTGCGCTCGCTACTGCAGGTGAAGGTCAAGGAGGTCGACGAGGCCGACGACATCTTCACCAAGCTGATGGGCGACGTGGTCGAGCCGCGCCGCGACTTCATCCAGGAACATTCGCTGAGCGCGACGATCGACATCTGAGGGCTCGCTGCTTCCACAGCGTCGTGGCCGGGCTTGTCCCGGC
>NZ_AJQF01000291.1:0-2644 GCF_000261705.1 Bradyrhizobium genomosp. III
ATGTGGATGCCCCGGACAAGCCCGGGCATGACGGCTAGACTAATCCCAGCACCCTGAACCTCACCACCCGCCGTCGCGACGAAGTGGCATGATCCCGTTGGCCGGTTCCGGCCGGGAAGTGTCGTGCCATGACCGCCTCTGCAACAACCAGTTCCGCCCTCCCCTCCCGCCGCCTCGGGGTGATCGGCAGCATCATCGGCGTGCTGGCGCTGATCGCGGCCGTATTGCCGCATTGGGTCATACCTGCGATTTACCCGCCACCGCCGGCGGACAAGGTGATTGTCGACACCGGCCATCGCCTGAAGGATCGCCTGATCGCGCGCGTCAAGGGCGTCGAGTACCAGGCCCCGCCGCGGGAGAAGTCGACCGGGAGCCAATTGAGGGAGGCGTCCTCGATCGCGGCGATCTCACTCGGTCTGCTTGCCATCCTGCTCTCGGTCCTCGCCCTCGTGTTTCGCGAAGAGAGGCTCCTGGCAGGCGTCGCGGCCGCACTTGGGGCCGGCGCCATTGCCGTCGAAATCTCCTTCCTGGCGATGGGCGTGCTGATGCTGATCGTCATCCTTTATGTGGTGGCCAATATCATCGGCTTGTTCTAAACGCCGGATACGGCGGGCCCATTCAGGCCAACGCGCGGCCTTCCGCCGCGACAAGTGCAGAATTGCTACCCTGCTCAATTCTCGGTAGTTTCCGCTCCCGAAGCAGCCCGCCCCAACGCAACAGGACGGAGAAAACCGACGTGGCGCCCATCCAATATATCGTCGAGGGCGGTCACCGGCTCTCGGGCTCGATCGAGCCATCCGGCAACAAGAATTCAGCGCTGCCGATCATCGCCGCCGCCCTGCTCACCGAGCATCCGGTGACGCTGGAGAACGTGCCGCGGATCCGCGACACCGAGACGCTGGTCGAACTGATCCGCTCGGTCGGCGCGGCGGCGGAATGGACCGGGCGCAACACGCTTCACATCCATGCCAAGAGCATCCGCGCCGCCGATCTCGACCCTGAGCTCTGCGTGCGCATCCGCGCCTCGATCCTGCTCGCCGGCCCCCTGCTCGCGCGCTGCGGCGAGGTGATGCTGCCGCCGCCCGGCGGCGACGTCATCGGCCGCCGCCGGCTGGACACCCATGTGCTGGCGCTGGAGCAGTTGGGCGCCAAGGTCACCGCGACCGACCGGCTCGAATTCCGCGCGCCCAAGCTTGCCGGCGCGGACGTGTTCCTGGACGAGCCGAGCGTCACCGCGACGGAGAACGCGCTGGTGGCGGCGGTCGCCGCCGACGGCGTCACCCATTTGCGCAACGCGGCCTCCGAGCCCCATGTGCAGGACCTCGCCAATTTCCTGGTCGCGCTTGGCGCGAAGATCGAGGGCATCGGCACCAACACCATGATCATTCATGGGCCGGCAACGCTGGGAGAAGCGACCTATCGGATCCAGCCCGACCATATCGAGGTCGGCTCGCTGATCGGGCTTGCCGCCGTGACGCGCTCGCCGCTTCGCATCACGCGCGCCGGCGTCGAGCATCTGCGCTCGATCCGCATGGGTTTCGAGCGGCTCGGCATCGTCTGCCGGGTCGAGGGCGACGACCTGATCGTGCCGTCGAACCAGACACTGAAGATCCAGGACGATTTCGGCGGCCACGTGCCGAAGCTGGAGGACCAGCCCTGGCCGGCCTTTCCGGCCGACCTGATGTCGATCGCGATCGTCACCGCCACGCAATGCGAGGGCGTGATCCTGATGTTCGAGAAGATGTTCGAATCCAGGATGTTCTTCGTCGACAAGCTGATCGCGATGGGCGCGCGCATCGTGCTGTGCGACCCGCACCGCGCCATCATCGCAGGGCCCAGCCGCCTGCACGGCGCGACCATGACCTCACCCGACATCCGCGCCGGCATGGCGATGCTGCTGGCCGCCGTGTGCGCCCAGGGCACCTCTACCATCAACAACGCCGACCAGATCGAGCGCGGCTACGAGCGCATCGAGGAACGGCTGAACGCGCTGGGCGCAAAGATCAAGCGCGTGCCGGAGCGGAAGGGCTGAGGTTGCTTTCTTCCTTCTGCCTTGTGGCAGAAGGTGATGCGAAGCGCCCAGTATCGTAGGGTGGGCAAAGCGAAGCGTGCCCACGGCTTCCGTTGCAATATTTGATAGGTCGTGGGCACGGCGCTAATGCGCCTTTGCCCACCCTACGATTCCGAGCTAGCGGATAGAGCCCCTCACTCATCTCGCTCACGGGCCATGTTTTCGTCGCGCGGCCGTGCTAATGAGCCGCCATGCTCGACACCGTCCAACATCATTCGCAGCCGCAAGCCGGCGTGCCGCAGAACCATCTCGCCGAAGAGTTCGTCGAGACGCTGCGGCTGGCCGTGCCGATGATGCTGACGCAGCTCGGGCAGATCGCGATGATCACGACCGATCTCGCGCTGATCGGGCGGCTTGGCGAGGATGCGGTGGCCGCGGCGGCGCTGGCGCACACCGTCTATTTCGTTAGCTTCACCTTCGGGCTCGGATTGATGGCTGCGGTGTCGCCGCTGGCGGCGCAGGCGTTTGGCGCCGGAGATGTCAGGCTGATCCGCCGCTCCTTGCGCGTCGGCCTGTGGGTCGCGCTGCTGATCTCGCTGCCGATGATGGCCTCGCCGCTCTATGGCGAGCGGA
>NZ_AJQF01000292.1:0-279 GCF_000261705.1 Bradyrhizobium genomosp. III
GCCGCGCTGGCCCAGCGCTATCTCAACGGCCTGGCCTGGGGCATCGCGCCGGCGCTCGGCTTCATCGCGTTGCGCAGCATGATGAGCGCGGTGAACCGGCCGCAGCCGCCGCTCTGGATCACGCTCGCGGCGATCCCGGTCAATGCCGCGCTGGTCTATGCGCTGATCCACGGCCTGTTCGGCCTGCCGGAGCTCGGCCTGTTCGGCGCCGGACTTGCGACCACGATCGTCAACCTCGGCACGTTCGTCGCCGTGCTCGCGATCGCAGGGCTGCGCAAG
>NZ_AJQF01000293.1:0-21019 GCF_000261705.1 Bradyrhizobium genomosp. III
TCGCCGCCTTGCTCGGCATGGCGTTGGTCTCCGCCCTGACGATCGCCATCATCCTCGGCCGCTACCAGTTGGGCCGGCTGTTCTTCGGCAGCGGTGAGGCGAGCGCGGCCACCATCGAGCTGACCGCGACGCTGCTGCTGGTCGGCGCCACCTTCTTCATCGCCGATGGTCTGCAGACCATCATGGGTGGCGCGCTACGCGGCATCAACGATACGAGAATGACACTGCTGTTCGCGGCAATCGGCTATTGGGGCATCGCCTTTCCCATCGCCTGGGTGCTGGCCTTCAACGCGGGGCTCGGCGCGGTCGGTGTCTGGGTCGGATTTTCGCTCGGGACATTCGTCTATGCCGGGCTCTTGATATTGCGCTTCCGGATGCTGACGCGCAGACTGGCGGGATGAACGGAGCCGTCCGCGAAGTCACGCCTGAGGTCGATGCCAACACGCTGCTGGCAGGCGCGCAATTCGTCGACGCGTTTCGCGTCGAGATCGGCGCAGCGACGGTGAATGCCCGCGAGGCCTGCACCCGGATGGTGCTGCACGGGCCGCGCTGGATCGACGTGCTGCTGCGCCTGCGCAACATTCTTGTGACGCCGTTCGGGCTGAAGACGTCGGGCGAAGGCGCACCGGCGCCGCACGGATTGATCGGCCTCTTTCCGGTGGTCGACGAAACGCCGGAGCGGCTGGTCGCGGGTTTCGACGATTATCATCTCGACTTCCGCATCGTCGTCGACGTAGCCGGCGACGCCGCGGGCCGACAGGTCACATCGACCACGCTGGTGCGGACACACAATCTGCTTGGCCGGACCTACCTCACGCTCATCATGCCCTTCCACAAGCTCGTGGTTCGCAGCATGATGACAGGGATCATGGAGCCGGCGCGATGAACCGTCCGGGCCGACATTGACGAACACCGCCCGCGTTCAGCCCACCGGCCCCGGGGTCCAATTGTCCCCTGCAAGCGGACTAACTCTCACATCGGGAATGACCCCGAGGTCCATGCTTGGATCGAAATGGCGCATCGTCCGCTCATTGAGGTCAATGATGCGGCCAGGTCTCAGTGGCCCCACGTCATTTATCTTGACGATGACCTTCTTGCCCACGGCTTCGACGAGGGCATATTTCGGCCTCGCGCCAAATTGAACCCCGCCGAATTTGCGACGCAAGCTCGTCTTGATGGCAGCCGTCCAGGCAGAGGGATCATAACGCTCGCCGGTGGCTGTCTTCGGACCGCCCTCCTCCTTGCCGGGCTTGAACGGATTGTACGTGGACGCCGCGCCAACGATCGCATCGCCGGAGGCGGCATCGACGACGTCACTTGAGTGATCCCCACGTGTTTCACTTCGAGCAACGGCAACAGAGAAGGCGAGCGCAACCAGGGCGCCGCAAATTGCGGCGCTCGAGCGGAATAGCATCATGAGTCCTGTGATTTTTTAGATTGTCCGGTTCCAGAACCGCAAACGTGGTCAAGCGAACGCAGAAGCGTTCATGAACTTGCGCCAATCGTTTTGCGGATTCGAGCCAACCCCTGGCTACGGAACCGTCGTGGGAACCAGAGTGGTCCTCACGTAGTGTTTTAGCTTCACACTGACTAAGACAGAGATTGCGTCAGCAGCATGACCCGATGGAACCTGGCGCGTGCAGCGTCTCAGGCAGCCGATCAGCCAAGCCGCGCGACGTGCGCATTGCTGTCGAAAGCCGACGTTTACGAGGACGCGCCGAACTCACTCCGCAACGCGCGCGGTCTTGTCGTCCGAGACCTCCGACCATTCGCCGACGACGCGGTCGAGGTCGCACAGATTCTGGTGCATCTGCTCAAGTGAGAAACCGAGTGCGAAGAAGCGCTCGGCAGTGTCGCCGGCATGGCCGCGGATCAAGCCGTCGTGGCGCACGGCGGCAACCGCTTCGGCGTAGTGCTGAAGCGCGACGTGGACCGGATGGATCGGCGGCGCGCCGGCTCCTTCGCGCAAGGCCGCTGCGGCCGACCGCAGGAAGCGCGCGATCACGGTCGAGACTTCCGTCAGGGGTGCTGCGAGCCGCGTCTGCACCTCGATCGGCAACGGCACCACGGTGGCGCGGCCAATCATCACGACGTCATGACGCAATCGCAGGACCGTTCGCAGCAGCGGCCCGGTGTCCGGACCGCTCGACAGCCGCGCCGCGCGCTCGCGCTCGGCTTCAGTGCCGATGGCATTGAGACCAACCATCGCGGTGCCGATCCCGTCCTGGATCCGGTGCAGCGCGTCGTTGTCGCGGCCGCGGGTGAGGCCCGCGAGCAGCTCGGTGAAGGCATCGGCGATCAGCTCGAGCAGGATCGCGGCGCTGGCACGGATCTGCCGTACCGCGCGCGAGGGCAGCACCAGGAACGAGACCAGCAATCCCGTGATGGCGCCGACCGCGACCTCGCTGACACGGTCGATCGCCGACGTCATGGGATCGGAATGATGCATGGTCGGAACCAGGAGCACGATCACGGCGGTCACGGTGGCGGCGCTGAGGCTCGGATTGATCGCGGCGATGAAGGCGAGCGGCGCGACCGACAGCACCAGGAGCCCCAGCAGGCCCGCTTCGCTGGAATAAGGAATCAGGATCGCGATGGCGCCGCCATAGATGGCACCGCCGATGGTGCCGAGCATGTAGTCGCGCGTCGCCTTCAGCGAGCGGCCGACGCTCATCTGGGTCACGATCAGTGAGGTCAGCACCGCCCAGAGCGGCAATAGCAGATGCAGCGCGGTGGCGAGCGCATAGGCCGCGGTCGCGGCGACCGTGACCCTGATCGCCAATCCCAGTTGCGTCCGCCGCGACCTGATCCGCTCCCACACCTGTCCTGCGAATGCCATCGTCAGACGTCCCAATCTTCTCAGGCCAAGCAAAAGCATGGCTGATGCCCGCGGCCCCAAGGCCGCTTGAAAGGCCAAATCAGCCCGCCTAACTTGCGCGCCAAAACGAGGAAACACGATGGCCCACGAAACCGCAACGCTCGCCGCCTACGTCTTCAACCTGGAATACCAGGATATTCCGGCCGAGGTGCTGGATCGCGCCAAGGTACTGACGCTGGACTTCCTCGGCAGCGCGATCCGGGCCAGGCGCGAGGCGGAATCGACCCCGTCGATGCTGAAAATGCTGGAGGCGCTGGCGCTCGACACCAAGGGCGAATCCACCGTGTTCGGCGACTCCAAGACCTGGACGCCCGCGATCGCGGCCCTGCTCAACGGCGCGCTCGGCCATTCCCTCGATTTCGACGACACCCACGCCGATTCCTCGCTGCATCCGAGCGCGCCGGTCGTTCCGGCTGCCTTCGCCATCGGCGAGATGGTCGGCGCTTCGGGCCGCGACGTGCTGACCGCGATCGTCGCGGGTTATGAGGTCTGCTGCCGGCTCGGCAACGCGCTCGATCCGACCTCGCATTATGCGCGCGGCTTCCACCCGACCGCGACCGCCGGCACCTATGGTGCGGCCGCGGCGGCCGGAAAACTGTTCGGCCTCTCCGAGCAGCAGCTCATCGCCGCCTTCGGTGTCTCCGGCAGCCAGGCCGCCGGCTCGCTGCAATTCCTGGTCAACGGCGCCTGGAACAAGCGCTACCAGGTCGGCGCCGCCGCGATGAATGGCGTGATCGCCGCGACGCTGGCGCGCAACGATTTCGTCGGCGCGACCGAATCGGTAGAGGGCAAGCACGGCCTGCTCGCCGGCTACACCGACGATGCGCATCCGGACAAGGCGGTCGCCGAGCTCGGCAAGACCTACGAGACCATGAAGATCGGCGTCAAACCGTATCCGAGCTGCCGCTACACCCATGCCGCGATCGACGCGCTGATCGCGATGCGGCGCGAGCACAATCTGACGCCAGACCAGGTCAAGCGCGTCGAGATCGGCCTGCATCGCAATGGCATCACACTGACCGGCGATGCCGCCACCAAGCGCCACCCAACCTCGATCGTCGGCGGCCAGTTCTCGATGTTCTTCACCGGCGCGCTCGCGCTCGACCAGGGTTCGTTCGGCTGGGACGATTATGGCCGCCTTGGCGACGCCGCCATCGACGCGCTCGCCGACAAGTTCGACGTGGTGCAGGACGACCGGCTCGAGATCGGCCGCACCCATCCGTTCGGCGCCCGCGTCAGCATCACGACGGACGATGGCGTGCATGAGCGGCTCTATGCGGATCCGTCCGGCGAGCCGAATTCGTTCCCGGACGCGCAGGCGATGCAGCAGAAATTCCTGACGCTCGCGCGCCCCGTGCTCAACGCGCGCGCGGAAAAATTCGCGGATGCGATCATGACGCTGGAGCGTTTCGACCGTGTGGCCAAGGCGACGGAGCTGGGGCGATAACAACCGCCTAGTTGGTCCCCGCCAGCTTCCCCTTCTCGCGCGTTGCCGCAATCACATCACGCACGAGATCGAACACGCCATCCGCCCCCAGCGGCCCGTTCGGCGAGCGACCGAGCCGCACGATCACCAACTTCTCCGACGGGATCATGATCGCGTACTGCCCGATCGTGCCCTTGGCGAAGAAGGCATCGCGCGGCCAGCCGTGTGTGATGCGAAACTTTGCACCAATGCTGTCGCCTTGGTTGGTCCAGAAGCCGGCGCCGATGCCGACCCAGGCATGCGGCGTGGCTGACGCGGAATAATTCACCCAGCCCTCGGGCAGGATACGCTTGCCGCCGGCTATGCCGTCGTTGAGATAGAGCTGGCTGAAGCGCGCCCAGTCGCGCGCGGAGGCCAGCATTTCGCCGGATCCCTCGATCGTGCCTGACGCGTCGAGCTGAAGCGTGACGTTGACCATGCCGAGTGGCGCGAACAATTCGTGGCGTGCGAAGCGGAGCGCATCGGCGGGCTTGCCGCCGGCGGCATCACGCAGCAGATGCGCGAGGATGAGGAAGTTGCCGTCGTGATAATTCCACGCGGTGCCCGGCGCGGTTGCAAGCGGCGCGCGCTCGGCAAAGCTGGCCATATCGTCTTCGGCGTATTTCATGGTGTTGACCGGTTCCAGCGCGGAGCCGAGCGAGGCCTCCAGCGAGCTTCCGAGCGCAATGCCCGCGGTGTGACGCAGCAATTGATCTACGGTGATGGGATGACGCGGATCATCCAGATTTTGCCAGGCGGCGATGGGCGCGGGGCCGTCGAGCTTCAACTTGCCCTGTCGCACCAGAATGCCTGTCAGGGCCGACATCACCGACTTCGTCATGGAGAAACCGAGCAGTTGCGTGTCCGGCCCGATGCCGTCGGCATAGCGCTCGGCGATGATGCGGCCGGCCTTCATGACAACGATAGCACGGGTGCGGCGATAAGGCGGCTGCGTGGGCTCGGCAAAGGCGCGGTCGAGCGCAGCTGCCAGGCCCTCGCTCTGCGGCGGCACGATCTCCGGGCCGGCGATCTCGGGGAGCAGCGCGGGCGGCTTGTCGTCAGGCGGCAATGCGACATCGGCGATCCCCTGCCCGTGCTCGAGCGTGCAACCAAGTCCCTCGCGATAGACGGCATGGCTGCGGCCGATTCCGAACAGGGACACCGTGACATCCTTGCGCGTGCGATCGACCCGAAGATCCATCGCCCAGGTGAGCAGACCCGCGCCCGGCATCGCGTCGGTGGTCTCGGCGAGGTCGCGCATGAGATCGAGGCCGGAGACGAAGGTCTCCGAGCAGAGCGTGTGGGCGATAAAGCCGGTCGCAACCTTCGGCACGTCGCGGGCGCGTGCAACGCCGAGCGCGAGGCCGGCACAGGCGATGGTGGTGGTGAGGAGAATGATCTTGCGGCGGCGAGTCACGGGCTTTCTCCGGCTTTGGGACGAGTGCGGGAGAGTAGGCCGGATGCAGGCGATACGCGCTCGCCGGATTTGGAAAACGACCTCGTCGAAAGTGATCGAGGCTAGTCGATTTCGGAATTCTCACGTGATTTCAAAGGTCTGAAAATCTAGGCCGCATTCACCTTCAGCCGCCGATATTCCGTCGGCGTCACCCCAGTCACGGCCTTGAAGGCGCGGTTGAACGGACCCAGCGACTGGAAGCCGGCGTCCATCGCGATGGTGATGACGGGAACCTCGGCCTGGGTGGCATCGGCGAGCGCAGCCTTGGCCTCCTCGATCCGGTGATTGTTCAGGAACACATTGAAGTTGCGATAACCGAGCCGCTGGTTGATCAGCCGGCGCAGCCGGTATTCCGGAATTTTCAGCCGGCCCGCCAGCACGCCGATGGTGATATTCTCCTGACGATAGATCCGCTCGCCCGCCATCAGTCGCATCAGGGCGTCGATGAGTTTTTGATCGGCGGATTCATCGGCCGCAGGCTGACTGAAAACAACCGGCGGGGCGGGCGCCACCGCGGCCGGAAACAGATCCGCCCCATCGATGCGCATCATGGCATAGACGATCGCCGCGACGGTGCAGGCGAGCGCGCCGGCATTGACGGTTTCGGCGACATCGCCGACGTGGTGGCCGACGACGGCGATCTGGAGCACCGCGTTCAGCCCGCCATAGAGCGCGGTTGCACAGACGACGAAGACACGAGCGCTGCGGCGACGCTCGACCAGGTCAGCCGGCCAGGAGGCGATCATCTGCCCGACCGCAAGGGCGATGAAACCGAGCACGATCAGATTGACCACCGTCACCGAGAAGCGCACATGGCCGCTGGGCGCAATCCAGACGCAGCCTGCGAAGCTGAAGGCCGTCACCAGCGCCCAGACCCATCCGTGCCACCAGCGGAGGTGAAACTCGTCGTCGAACAGGGAGCGCGTGAACAGCCAGAACACTACGATGGTGCCAGTCGACAACGCGATCAGCGGTGCATGCCAGAGCGGGACCCGCGACGTGACATCCACCGAATAGCTCACCGCATGCGCGGCCGAGCTGAGCGCGAAGGCGGCACCGAGGCGGGCTGCCAGCACGTTGCGAAAGTCGTGTAGCAGCGACGCCGCCAGCATCAGTAGCAGAGCGACGCTGGCGGCGCGAAAGGCGAGGTCGATGGCGGCAAGGCTCATCAGGTGATGCGATCGGTCGCAGTTGAAGTCGGACGAACATCGTTCGTTGCGTCCGTTTTTTCAAGGACCATGCGTTCACAACCGTCATCGCCCGGTTTCACGGATCGTAGGGTGGGCAAAGCGAAGCGTGCCCACCACTTCGTCTCGATCGGAGAAAGCTGGTGGGCACGGCGCTGACGCGCCTTTGCCCACCCTAAGGCCTGTCATCGCCGACCGCGGAGTACGGCGCTATCACACCTGTGGCGTCGGGCCCGCCTTTGTCGCGACGGCGATGCGGAATTCTGCTACCGTCGCGACCAAGAAAGCCAAAAGGAGCCTACTCATGAGCTGGCAACCCTCCAACGATCCCGTGCTCGGCGATCCCATGTCCTGCGATGCGCTCGACCTCGTCATCGTGCCGCGCACCCGCGACCTCGGCGACGGCTTCGAGGTGCGGCGCGCGCTGCCGCATGGCAAGCGGCAGATGGTCGGGCCCTTCATCTTCTTCGACCATTTCGGCCCGGTGCAGTTCGTCTCCGGCAAGGGCATGGACGTGCGGCCGCATCCGCATATCGGGCTTGCCACCGTCACCTATCTCTTCGACGGCTCGATCATGCATCGCGACAGCGAGGGCAACGTCCAGGAGATCGCGCCCGGCGCGATGAATTTGATGACGGCCGGCCGCGGCATCGCCCATTCCGAGCGCACGCCGGATGCGCAGCGCGCCGCGGGCCAGAAGATGCTGGGCCTGCAAAGCTGGATCGCGCTGCCGGCCGGATCGGAGGAGATCGCGCCGTCGTTCCAGCACTATGGCGCCGGCGATTTGCCGATGATCTCCGAGCGCGACTTCACCGCACGGGTGATCGCGGGCTCGTCATTCGGCATCGCCTCGCCGGTGTCGATGGTGTCACCCTGGTTCTACACCGAGGTCACGGCCGTTGCGGGCGCCAGCGTGCCGCTCGATCCCGATCACGAGGAGCGCGCGATCTATGTCGTCGACGGCGAGGTCGAGATCGCGAACGAGCGCTATGAGGGGCCGCGGCTGCTGATCTTCCGGCCCGGCGACCGCATCACCGTGAAGGCGCTCAAGGCCACGCGGATGATGTTTCTCGGCGGCGATGCGCTGGAGGGGCCCCGCCACATCTGGTGGAATTTCGTCTCCTCCAGCAAGGAGCGGATCGAGCAGGCCAAGCAGGACTGGAAAACCGGCCGCTTCGCCGGGGTTCCGCAGGAACATGAGTTCATTCCGCTGCCGGAATAGGCTAATCCGGTGTCCGGCCGCGCCATCCGGCGCGGCCGGATTTCCTGTCGCAAGGCCCTGACGATGACCACCATGCTCTCCAGCGACCTGCCCCTGACCAAGATCGGACGCGGCAAGGTGCGCGATATCTACGCCGTCGACGACGAGCGCCTGCTGCTCGTCACCACCGACCGCATCAGCGCCTTCGACGTGGTGATGGGCGAGACCATCCCGATGAAGGGCGCGGTGCTGACGCAAATCAGCGCGTTCTGGTTCGGCAAGCTGGAAGGCGTGGTGCCGCATCACATGATCAGCGCCGATACCGACGAGATCATCGCGGCCGTGCCGGCGCTGAAACCGCACCGCGCCGAGATCCTTGGCCGCGCCATGCTGTGCAAGCGCACCACCGTATTCCCGATCGAGTGCGTGATCCGCGGCTATATCTCGGGCTCGGCCTGGAAGGAGTACGCCGCCAGCGGCACGCTCGCGGGCGAGAAGCTGAAGGCCGGCCTCGTCGAGAGCGAGAAGCTCGAGCCTTCGATCTTCAGCCCGGCGACCAAGGCCGAGACCGGCCATGACGAGAACATCACGATTGCGAAGATGCGCGAGGTCGTCGGCGACGAGGTCGCCTACACGCTGGAAAGCATGACGCGTGCGATCTACACGCTCGGCGAGGAGCTGGCGCGCGAGCAGGGCATCATCATCGCCGACACCAAGTTCGAGTTCGGCCAGGACAAGGACGGCCGCATCATCCTGATCGACGAGGTGATGACGCCGGATTCCTCGCGCTTCTGGGCGGTCGATGCCTACAAGCCCGGCCAGCCGCAGGCGAGCTTCGACAAGCAGCCCTTGCGCGACTATCTCGACGTCGAGCGCCGTGCCGGCCGCTGGAACGGCGACGCCCCGCCACCGCCGCTGCCGGCAAGCGTGGTGGACGCGACCAGCAAGCGGTATCTCGAAGCGTATCGTCGCGTGACGGGGACGGAACTGAAGATCTAGGCGTGGTTGCTGCCACACGCCCCGCCTCCTGCGGCGGCCGTCATTCACACTTCGCTGTCGTCCCGGACAAGCGTAGCGCAGATCCGGAACCGTCCGACGAGCAGAGAATTCGGATTTAAGTGGAGCTCGTCCTTAGGTCGGCGCTTTGGCTCCATCTGGGCTGCGATCTCGACTCCATTGATCCAGATCAAACCGGGAGCCAACGATAAAAGGAAGCTGATCACCTCGGCTTGATACAACAACGAGGGAGGTTGCCATGAGGCTGGTCGGCATCAGGCGAACGCTACTTTTTGCAGCCGTTCTGGGCTGCGGAATTTTTGGCTCGACCCAATGGTCAAACGACGCCGGCACCGTGTTCGGCGTTTCAGGCGCCGAAGCCAGGGTCGGTCGGCCGGCAACTCCCGCGAGCGTTGCCGGCGTCGCACGTCGAACCACGCGACGCGCGGTCGTAGGGGGAGCGGCTGTGGGTGCGGCAGCTGCCGGCGCAGCATGCGTCCGCGTCTATGTGAACGGCGCCTACGTCTGCCGCTGATGCATTCGCGCCGGCGATTCCAATCGCCGGCGCGGGACCCTCGATTGCCGGTCAGATCCCCGCCATCATCACGTATTTGATCTCGACATATTCTTCCATGCCGTGACGCGAGCCTTCGCGCCCCAGGCCGCTTTCCTTGACGCCGCCGAACGGCGCGACTTCCGTGGTGATGAGGCCGGTGTTGACGCCGACCATGCCCGACTCCAGCGCTTCGGCGACGCGCCAGACGCGGCCGAGATCGCGGGAGTAGAAATACGAGGCCAAGCCGAACGGCGATGCGTTGCACATCGCGATCACATCGGCTTCGTCCTTGAAGCGGATCACCGGCGCGAGCGGCCCGAAGGTTTCTTCCTGCGACACCAGCGAGTCCGGCTTGACGTCGGCAAGCACGGTCGGCTCGAAGAACGAGCGCCCGAGCTCGCTGCGCTTGCCACCGGTGACGACCTTGGCGCCGCGCTTCACCGCATCCGCGATGTGCCGTTCGACCTTGTCGACGGCCTTAAGGTTGATCAGCGGCCCCTGCGTGACGCCGCTCTCGGTGCCGTCGCCGATCTTCATCGCGGCGACCTTCTTCGACAGCTTCTGCACGAACTCGTCGTAGATCTTGTCCTGGGCGTAGAGCCGGTTGGCACAGACGCAGGTCTGGCCCATGTTGCGATATTTCGAGACGATGGCGCCTTCGACCGCGGCGTCGATATCGGCGTCGTCGAACACGACGAAGGGCGCGTTGCCGCCGAGCTCAAGACCAAGCCGCTTCACGCCGACGGAGGCCTGCTGGTAGAGGATCTTGCCGACCGCGGTCGAGCCGGTGAAGCCGACGAAGCGCACTGCCGGATGCTCGCACAGCACCTTGCCGATCGGCGGCGCATCACCGGTGATGATGTTGAGCACGCCCTTGGGGATGCCGGCCTTCTCTGCGAGCACGGCCAGCGCCAGCGCCGACAGCGGCGTTTCATTGGCGGGCTTGAGCACCACGGTACAGCCGGCGGCGAGCGCCGGGGACACCTTGCGGGTAATCATGGAGTTCGGGAAATTCCACGGCGTGATCGCGCCGCAGACACCGATCGGCTGCTTGATCGCCAGCAGCCGCGCATCGGGCCGCTGCGTCGGAATGGTCTCGCCGTAGACGCGGCGAGCTTCCTCCGCGAAGAACTCGATATAGGCCGCACCGATATCGACCTCGCCGAGCGCCTCCGAAAGCGGCTTGCCCTGCTCGGAGGTCAGGATCAGCGCGAGATCCTCGCGGTTGGCGATGATCAGCTCGAACCATTTGCGCAGGATGTTGGAGCGCTGCTTGGCGGTGTGCTTGGCCCAGGCCGGAAACGCACGCTGAGCGGCCTCGACCGCCTTGGTCGTCTCGTCCGCACCGAGCTGCGGCACTTTTGCAAGCTCGACGCCGGTCGCGGGATTGTTGACGGCAAAGACCGGCGTGCCGACCCAGGCACCATCGATGTAGCAGGCCTCCTTCAGGAGCGAGGGGTCTTTCAACCGGTCGCGCAGGGTGGCGGTGGCTTGCGTGGCGCGTGCGGCAGCGGGCGGGGTCATGGCGTTACTCCTCGAACGATCATTTCGGGGCGATCGGATCGGCCGGAATATAGGGACAAGCAGCGCGCAATGCACCGTCCCACAACGCACATCTGATGGGAGCTAAACCGGCAGCGGCCTTAGGCCGCGCCGCTCATATAGGTCTCGCGGCGGCCGATCATACGTTCGGCCGCGGCCTTGGCGTCGGCCTTCGACGAGGTTGCGCAGGTACGGTATTCGAGATCGGGAACGTCGGACGGGTTGCGGCGGCCGAACCAGTTCTTGGAGCCCACCCGCAGCAGCGCCAGCGCCTGCGCCAAATTGTCGACTGCACCGAAGGAATAGAGCGCGCCGGTCCCGGCGATGCGCACCTCATAGATCCCTGGCGAAATCGGCGCCTCCAGGTTCTCGCCCCGTCCGGGACGGGGATAGCGCTTCCATTCGCTCCAGGTCGAAATCATCTGAGGTCCCCCTCTCGGCCGCTTGGCGACCGCCCAATTTGCATCAAGTCTTAACGTCGGCCGTCGATTGGCCGAGTCCTGAACGCCGCAACGCACAAAATGTTTCAAGTGCTTCAAACACAGGAATCATATCGCCAGCGCCCATTCACGGTCACGGCGAGATGCGGCCATCCACCGCAGATTGTGACGGAGTGTTGCCGTTCGGCCTGCCTGTCGTCCTGTGTGTGGCATGGACCGTCAAGTCACGACATCGCGACCGCCGCAGGCATCTGGACGCGCTTGCCGCGCGGAGCCTGCGGGAGGACAATCGATCACTGCCAACAATAATCAAACTCGAGGAAACGCCATGCAAAGCAAAGCTGAGATCGACGAGATTCTGCGTCAGAAGAGCGACGCCCAGGAGATTCCCGGGGTCGTCGCCATCGCCGCCAGCGGTAACGACGTGCTGTATCAGGGCGCGTTCGGCAAGCGCGACCTGTCCAAGCCCGACGCGATGACAGCGGACAGCGTGTTCTGGATCGCCTCGATGACGAAGGCGGTGACGTCGGCGGGCGCGATGCAGCTGGTCGAGCAGGGCAAGCTGTCGCTGGATGCGCCGATCGGTGAAGTGTTGCCCGATCTCGCCGCGCCGCAAGTGCTCGAAGGTTTTGATGCCAATGGCGAACCAAAACTGCGACCGGCGAAGGGCGCGATCACGCTGCGCCATCTCATGACCCACACTGCCGGGTTTGCCTACAACGTTTGGAACGGCGATTGCGCGCAATATCTGGAGAAGACCGGAACGCCGAACATCTTCTCCTGCCAGAACGTTGCGCTGAAGACGCCGATCATGTCCGATCCCGGCACGCGCTGGGAATATGGCATCAACATCGACTTCGTCGGCAAGGCGGTGGAAGCCGTGAGCGGCAAGCGTCTCGATGCTTACTTGCGCGATCACATATTCACACCGCTCGGCATGAACGACACCGCCTTCAAGATCACCGACGACATGCGCCAGCGCCTGGTCGCCACGCACGCACGCGGCGAGGATGGATCGCTGGCGCCGATTCCGTTCGAGATCGAACAGAATCCGGAATTCCACATGGGCGGCGGCGGCCTCTACAGCACGGCCGGCGATTACATCAAGTTCACCCGGATGATCCTCAACAAGGGCCGCGGCAACGGCAACCAGGTGCTGAAGCCCGAGACGGTCGCGCTGATGGGCCAGAACCACATCGGCGATCTCACGATTGGCAAGATGACGACAGTGGCGCCCATGTACACCAACGACGTCGATCTCTTCCCCGACATCGTGAAGAAGTGGGGGCTCTCCTTCCTGATCAACACCGCCAAGACGCCAGAAGGCCGCAGCGCCGGCAGCCTCGCCTGGGCCGGTCTTGCCAACACCTATTTCTGGATCGACCCGGCACGCGATGTTTCCGGCGTCATCCTGATGCAGGTATTGCCATTCGTCGACGCCAAGTGCCTGGAGGCGTTCGCGGGATTCGAGCGCGGGGTGTACGCCGGGCTCGATGCGGGGAGCGGGCAGAAGGCGGCCTAGCCACTTAGTATGAGGTGCGCGGCGTCGCGCGCCTTCGCCACAATCGATAACCTCGTGCCCAAGGCCATCGGCTTCGGGCACGAGGCATCAACTTCGAGGAGACGAACTTGGCGAGCGATCTGGCTGACAAAGCGGACAGCTACGTTTGCGGCATCTCGGACACGCCGCTGCTCGGCGACACCATTGGCCGCAGCCTCGACCACGCGGTGCGGCGCTGGGGCGATCGCGAGGCGCTGGTCTCGCCCAGCCACGGTGTCAGATGGACATGGCGGGAATTCGCCGAGCGGGTCGATGCGCTCGCCGCCGGCTTTCTCGCGCTCGGGCTCGAACGCGGGGAACGGATCGGCATCTGGTCGCTAAACCGGCCGGAATGGACGCTGACCCAGTTCGCCGCCGCCAAGGCCGGCTTGATCCTGGTGACGATCAATCCGGCCTACCGTCTCAGCGAGCTCGAATTCGCGCTGAAGAAGGTCGGCTGCGCGGCGATCGTCACCGCCACCGCCTTCAAGACCAGCAATTACATGGAGATGCTCAACACGCTGCTACCGGAGCTGGCGGGCGCGAGGCCCGGACAGCTGCAGGCGGCGCGACTGCCAGCCTTGCGGATGGTGATCCAGATCGGCGGCCCGGCGGCCTCAGGCACTGTCGCGTTCGAGGAGGTCGCGCGGATGGGCCGAGCGGAGCATCGCGAGCAACTTGCCGCGCTCGGTGCTGCGCTTCAGTTCGACGACCCCGTCAACATCCAGTTCACCAGCGGCACCACGGGATCGCCAAAGGGCGTCACGCTGACCCACCACAACATCCTCAACAACGGCTATTTCACGGGACGCGCGATGCGCCTGACGGAAGCGGACCGCATCTGCATTCCGGTGCCGCTCTATCATTGCTTCGGCATGGTCATGGGCAACCTTGCCTCGGTCACGCTCGGCACCACCATGGTCTACCCGGGCGAGGGCTTTGATCCGCTCGCGACGCTGCGCGCGGTCGAGCAGGAGAAATGCACCGCGCTATATGGCGTGCCGACCATGTTCATCGCGGAGCTCGATCATTCCGAGTTCAAGAATTTCAATTTGAAATCACTGCGCACCGGCATCATGGCGGGCGCGCCCTGCCCGATCGAGGTGATGAAGCGCGTCAACACCGAGATGAACATGCGCGAGGTCACCATCGCCTATGGCATGACCGAGACCAGCCCAGTGAGCTTCCAGAGCGCGACCGACGATCCGCTCGAGCGCCGCGTCTCCACCGTCGGCCGCATCCACCCGCATGTAGAGGTGAAGGTCGTCGATCTCGAAGGCAGGATCGTCAAGCGCGGCGAACGCGGCGAGCTCTGCACCCGCGGCTACAGCGTCATGCTGGGCTATTGGGAGGAGAAGGAAAAGACGTCCGACGTGCTTGACGCCAATGGCTGGATGCACACCGGCGACCTCGCCACCATCGACGCCGCCGGTTATTGCAACATCGTCGGCCGCATCAAGGATCTGGTGATCCGCGGCGGCGAGAACCTCTACCCGCGCGAGATCGAGGAGTTTCTGTACCGTCACCCCAAGATCCAGGACGTGCAGATCTTCGGCGTCGCCGACACCCGCTACGGCGAGGAGCTCTGCGCCTGGATCCGCGTCAGGCCGGGCGAAACGCTGACGGCCGAGGAGGTCCGCGCCTTCTGCGACGGCCAGATCGCCCACAACAAGATCCCGCGCTACGTGGAATTCGTCGACGAGTTTCCGATGACCGTGACGGGCAAGATCCAGAAATTCGTAATGCGGGATGCGGTGGAGCAACGGCTGGGATTGAAGGCGGCGAAGACGGCGTGAGAGACTGAGTACCCTTTCCGCAGGACGGTTGTCATTCCCCGCGAAAGCGGGGAATCCAGTACACTGCGGCTTCTCGATTCAATCACAAACGCCTCTGGAATACTGGATTCGCCCGGTCTAAACATCGACCCGGGCGATGACAGCGAGGCTGGTGCGCGACTTTTCTAAACCGTCAGCCCGCGCTGCTGGGCCAGCTCCTTTAGCGACACAAGCGGACGCGCGCCGATGTGCTGGATCACTTCGGCGGCCGCGAGCGCACCGAGCTCGCCGCACTGCTTGTGCGCGAGGTTACGCGAAAGGCCGTAGAGGAAGCCCGCCGCAAAGAGATCGCCGGCGCCGGTGGTGTCCACCAGTTTCGTGACCGGTGAGGCCGGAGCTGCGACAGCGTCGGTCGGTGTCACCACCACGCAGCCCTTCTCGCTGCGGGTGACCACGCCGAGATTGACGTCGTTGCGCAGCTGCTTCAGGGCGGTGTCGAAATCCGAGGTCATGTAGAGCGAATGCAGCTCGGATTCGTTGGCGAAGACGATGTCGACGGTGCCGTCGCGCATCAGCGAGAGAAACTCGTCGCGATAGCGGTCGACGCAGAAGGAATCCGACAGCGTCAGCGCCACCTTGCGCTTGGCATCATGGGCGATCTTGGCCGCCTTGACGAAGGCGTCCTTGGCATTCTTGGGATCCCAGAGATAGCCTTCGAGATAGACGATGCCGGCGGCGGCGATCTCGGCCGGGTCGATGTCGGCGGGCGAAAGATCCTGCGCGGCACCGAGATAGGTGTTCATGGTGCGCTCGCCATCATCCGTGACCAGGATGTAGGAGCAGCCGGTGGCGGGGCCGTCCTGCGCGGCGGGCGTGTTGAAGGCGACGCCGGCTGAGCGGATATCGTGGACGTAGAGCTTGCCGATCTGGTCGTCCTTGACCTTGCCGACATAGGCCGCACGTGCCCCTAAGCTGCCGATGCCGACAATGGTGTTGGCGGCCGAGCCGCCCGAGACTTCCGTGGCCGGCCCCATGTCCTTGTAGATGGCGGCCGCCCGTGCCTCGTCGATCAGGGACATGCTGCCCTTGGTCATGCCGTGCTTGGCCAAAAAGGCCTCGTCAGTCCTGACCAGCACGTCGAACAACGCGTTGCCGATGCCGAGAACGTCATATTTCACGTCAGCCATTCACCTTGATCCTGTTTGGCGGATTGCGATCCCTGCGAAAATCCGCTTCCTGTCGGCCTGAAATCTGGCTCGCGGCCTATCACGACCGGGCCTGCGCGGGCAAGCAACGGTATTATAACGGCCTCGATGATCCGCTCCTTCCTGACCGTCTCGACGGGAACACTGGCCTCGCGGCTGCTGGGCTTTGCCCGCGATTCCCTGATCGCGGCGCTGCTCGGCACCGGCGCCGTGGCGGACGCATTCCTGGCCGCCTTCCAGCTGGTCAATGTGGTGCGCAGGCTGCTCAGCGAGGGCGCGCTGAACGCGGCGCTGGTCCCGGCCTGGCTGCGCATCCGTGACCGCGATGGCGCGGACGCTGCGGCAGCGTTCGCCGGACGCGTGCTCGGCACGGTCAGCGCGGCGCTGATCATGATCTCAATCGGCATTGCCCTGCTGATGCCGCTGATCATAACGGTCATCGCGCCCGGTTTTCTCGGTGCCGGCACGCTCGATCTCGCCGTCCTGAACGCGCGGCTGATGCTGCCTTATCTCGCCTTCGCCGGTCCCGTCACCGTGCTGATGGGGCTGCTGAATGCGCAAGGGCGCTTTGCGCTCACGGCATTCTCGCCGCTGCTGTTCAACATCGCGCTGATCGCCGCGATCGCTTTGCTGCTTGTCTGGCACGCCGACGCCGGCTTCGCCGCGTGGCTGCTGGCGGCCACGGTCGGCATCGCCGGCCTGCTGCAACTCCTGATGCTGCTGTCGCAGCAAAGTGCGCGCCTCGCCACGCCTTTGCGCGTCAGTTTCGACAAGGAGATGCGCAGCTTCTTCGCCAAGGCGATCCCCGGCATGATCGCAAGCTCGGGACCGCAATGGCTGATGGTGGCCGGCGCGATCATCGCATCCGCGACGCCGTCCGCGGTGTCCTGGCTCTATTTCGCAAATCGCCTGATCGAGCTGCCGCTCGGCATCGTCGGCGTCGCCATGGGCACCGTGCTGGTGCCGGAGCTGACGCGCGCGGTGAGTGACGGCGACCGTGATGCGGTGGCGCATGCGCAATCGCGCGCGCTCGAGCTTGCGACCGGGCTGGCGCTCCCCGCCACGCTCGGCCTGATCGTGCTGGCCGAGCCGATCGTGCGGCTGTTGTTCGAGCATGGCGCCTTCGGTGCCGGCGACAGCGCGGCGACAGCGCATGCCTTGACGTGGCTGGCGCTTGGCCTGCCCGCGCACGTGCTGATCAAGGCGCTGTCGCCGGCCTTCTATGCCCGCAACGACACGATGACGCCGCTGCTGGCGACGGCCAAAGGCTTTGTAGTGTCGGTCGTGCTCGCCGTGCTGCTCGGCCATCTCTTTGGCGCAAGCGGGATCGCGGCGAGCATCGCGGCCGGCGCCTGGAGCAGTGCGCTCTCGCTGCTTCGGAAAGGCACCAGCGAATTCGGCTTCTCGGTCGATTCTGCCGCGCGAAAACGGCTGCCGCGGATCGTGCTTGCCGCAGCCGCGATGGGCGCCCTGCTCTGGCTGACCACCGGCCTCGTGCCCGCCGAGGCGCACGGCTTCATCAAATTCATCGTGCTGGGCGTGCAGATCGCGGCCGGGATCGCCGTTTACGGCTTGCTGCTGCAAATCCTCGGCGCCGCTTCCTGGCGAGAGGCGGTAGCCGCCTTGAAGCGACCCGCCTAGCCCGGCCCGGTGCGCGAGATCATCGAATTGCTCTTGACGGGGCAGCGCCGCTGTTGGAAACGACGGCCGAATACCTATGGGAAGGCTTACCATGCCATTCGTTGAACGGGTCTTTTCGGGCGTCCAGCCGACGGGCAATCTGCATCTCGGCAATTACCTCGGCGCCATCGTCAACTTCGTGAAGATGCAGGAAACCCACAACTGCATCTATTGCGTCGTCGACATGCACGCGATCACGCAAGGCGTGGACGTCTGGGGCGGACCGGCCGAGCTCGCGCGCAACACCCGCGAGGTGACTGCCGCGTTCATCGCGAGCGGCATCGATCCCAAGAAGCACATCGTGTTCAACCAGAGCCAGGTCTCCGGCCATGCCGAGCTCGCCTGGATCTTCAACTGCGTCGCGCGCATGGGCTGGCTCGGCCGCATGACCCAGTTCAAGGAGAAGGCCGGCAAGGACCGCGAGAATGCCTCCGTGGGTCTGTTCGACTATCCCGTGCTGATGGCCGCCGACATCCTGCTTTACCGCGCCACCCACGTGCCGGTCGGCGAGGACCAGAAGCAGCATCTCGAGCTCTCGCGTGACATCGCGCAGAAGTTCAACAACGACTTTGGTGACTCGATCCGCAACCTCGGCGCCAATGACGGCCTGTTCTTCCCGCTGCCGGAACCCCTGATCACGGGCCCCGCGACGCGGGTGATGAGCCTGCGCGACGGCACCAAGAAGATGTCGAAATCCGATGCGTCGGACAATTCGCGCATCAATTTGACTGACGATGCCGACACCATCGCGCAGAAGATCCGCAAGGCGAAGACCGATCCGGAGCCGCTGCCGTCAGAGGAGAAGGGCCTGGAAGCCCGTCCCGAGGCCGATAACCTCGTCGGCATCTTCGCCGCGCTGGCCGGCCGCCCCAAGGCGGACGTGCTGCGCGAGTTCGGCGGGGGCCAGTTCTCCAGCTTCAAGAACGCGCTGGCGGAGCTGTGCGTCACCAAGCTGGCGCCGATCGCCGGCGAGATGAAGCGCCTCGTCGCCGACCCCGGCCATATCGATTCGATCCTGAACGAAGGTTCCGACCGGGCCCGCGCCATCGCCGACGAGACGATGAAGCTCTCCAAGGACATCGTCGGCTTCATCCGCCGGCGATAGAGACGGTCGGCGCCAGCGCGCCGGCCGCATCTCCTCTCCCCAACCCTGCGGGAGTGTGGCAGCATGCCGGCCGTGCACATGCCGGGACATGCATGACCAGCAAGCGACTTTGCTTCGAGCCGGGTCACAAGCCCAAATGCCTCGTCGTCGTCGACGACACCGCCGAATGGGATCGCGCGGTCTACTATGCCAGCCGCTGGGCGATCCGCGCCGGCGGCGGCGTGGTGATGCTGCGCATCATCGAACCCGAGCAGCAGAGCCAGGAATGGCTAGGGGTCGCCGACATCATGCGCGCCGAAGCGCAGGAAGCGGCGGAGGCCGCGCTCGACCGTGCCGCCGGCCGCGCCAATGGCATTGCTGCAATCACCCCGGAGCGGGTGATCCGCGAGGGTGTGCCGATGGAGCAGCTGCTCGCCGTGATCGACGAAGACCCCGACATCGGCATGCTGGTGCTCGCCGCCAATCCCGGTGCGGAGGGGCCGGGTCCCCTGGTTGCGCTGCTGGCCCACGCGGTCGGAACCTTCCCGATTCCCGTGACCATCATTTCCGGCGCGCTGAGCGACCAAAGCGTGGATTCACTGTCGTAGGTCGCCTTCACCTCGCCCCGCTTGCGGGGAGAGGTCGGCGCGAAGCGCCGGGTGAGGGGAGTCTCCACGAATCCAATTCTCGCTGCCAGCGAGACGCCCCCTCACCCCGACCCTCTCCCCGCAAGCGGGGAGAGGGAGGAGCGAGCACCCTAACCTGCTGATATAACAACGAAACGCCCTCTTCTCCCCTTGATCGTGCGTTCTCCGTCGCCATCTGCTAGTGGAGAGAGCACGCGCCGGCCTTGAACCGGCGACGTCTGGAGAAAACCATGTTCATTCAAACCGAAGCCACCCCCAATCCCGCCACGCTGAAGTTCATTCCGGGCCGCGTCGTGGTCGACGGCAGCCCGATGGAATTCGCGAGCCGCGAAGCCGCCACCCGCTCGCCGCTGGCCGAAAAGCTGTTCGAGGTGCCCGGCGTCACCGGCGTGTTCTACGGATCCGACTTCATCACCGTGACCAAGGCAAACGGTGAATGGCAGCAGCTCAAGCCCGCGATCCTCGGCGCCATCATGGAGCACTACATGTCCGGCGCGCCACTGCTCGCCGACGGCGCGGCGCAAGACGATGCCGATCTCGATAACGAGGACGAGTTCTTCGACGAGGCCGATGCCGAGACGGTCGACATGATCAAGGACCTGATCGAGACCCGCGTGCGGCCGGCCGTCGCCAATGACGGCGGCGACATCACCTTCCGCGGCTTCAAGGACGGCATCGTCTATCTCAACATGAAGGGCGCCTGCTCCGGCTGCCCGTCATCGACCGCGACGCTCCAGCACGGCATCCAGAACCTGCTCAAGCACTTCGTGCCTGACGTGGTCGAAGTCCGGCCGATGTAAATTGCACGGCCTGAGCTGATTTCACTCCGTCATGCCCGGGCTTGTCCCGGGCATCCACGTTTTTGGAGCCGCAAAGTCGTGGATGGCCGGGTCAAGCCCAGCCGCGACGGCTAGAACCTTAGGCATCATCCGATTGCCAATGCTATGATCACACCATGCTGATCCTCGCCATCGATACCGCGCTCGACGCCTGCTCCGTCGCCGTACTCGACACCGAAACGGCCGAGCTCGTTGCGCAGGAGCAGCTTCTCATGAAGCGCGGCCACGCCGAGGCCCTGATGCCGATGATCGCGCGCGTCATGCAATCGGCCAATCTCGCCTTCACCTCGCTCGACCGCATCGCGGTCACCGTCGGCCCCGGAAGCTTCACCGGCCTGCGCGTCGGCATTTCGGCGGCGCGCGGCCTTGCGCTTGCGGCTGAGCGGCCGGCGATCGGCCTGACCACCTTGTCGGCCTATGCCGCCGCCATCGTCGGCCAGAGCAAATCGGCACCCGTGATCTCCGCAATCGACGCGCGGCACGACCATGTCTATTTCCAGATCGTCGCCGGCGACGGCAGCCAGCTGG
>NZ_AJQF01000294.1:0-1803 GCF_000261705.1 Bradyrhizobium genomosp. III
GACGAGGCGATCGCAGCCTCGCAATTCGGCGCGCCGCATCTGGTCGGCAATGCCGCCAATATCCTCGCCGAGCGCTGGCCGAAGGATGTCCCGCAGCCGGTTGCGGTCGATGCGCAGCCCGCGCCCGATATCGGCTGGGTCGCATGGCTAGGCGCCGCCGCCGATCCGGCGACGAATCCGGCGCGGCCGTTCTATCTGAAGGCGCCCGACGCCAAGCCGGCGGCACAGCCGCCATTTGCAGCACAAGTCCCGACCCCATGATGAGATGGCTGTCGGAATGGTGGCGCGGCGGCACCGCCGCCGTCGAGCCCGCATCCGTGCGTGACGCTGCGCAACTGGCGCAGCTTCACGGCGCCTCCTTCGCGCGCGGCTGGGGCGAGGGCGAATTCGAGAGCATGGTCAGCGAGCGCAACACGCTCGTGCATCGGCTGCGCCTCGGCCGCAGGACCGTCGGATTCGCGGTATCGCGGATCGGGGCGGATGAAGCGGAAATCCTCTCGATCGCGGTGGACGGGACCTATCGCGGCCGCGGCCTCTCCCGCACGCTGCTGATGACCCATCTCGGCCATCTCGCGGGGCGCGGCGTGCGCACAATATTTCTCGAAGTTGAGGAAAATAACCAGCCGGCGCGGCGGCTCTACGACGGTGCCGGATTCATGGTGGTCGGGCGCCGCGAACGCTACTATAAGCAGCCGAACGGGGAACAATTGAACGCCCTTCTGATGCGACGTGACTTGTCGTAACATTGGTGGCAGAAAGCGCCCCCGCCAGGCAGACAAACTATGACCGCACTGAAACCTTCTTCCGCATCCAAGGCGTCCGGCATCGAAGCGCGCTGTGCCGCCACCGGCATGCGCATGACCGAGCAGCGCCGTGTCATCGCCCGCGTGCTCGCGGAGGCGATCGATCATCCCGATGTCGAGGAACTGTACCGGCGCTGCGTTGCCGTCGACGACAAGATCTCGATCTCGACCGTGTATCGCACCGTCAAGCTGTTCGAGGATGCCGGCATCATCGAGCGCCATGATTTCCGCGAGGGCCGCGCGCGCTACGAGCAGATGCGTGACAGCCATCACGATCACCTCATCAATCTGCGCGACGGCAAGGTGATCGAGTTCACCTCCGAGGAGATCGAGAAGCTGCAGGCGGAGATCGCCCGCAAGCTCGGCTATCGGCTGGTCGACCACCGGCTCGAGCTCTATTGCGTCCCGCTCGACGACGACAAGCCGACGTCTTGATTTAGTGCCGATAGACCTCATCATCTTCGACTGCGACGGTGTGCTCGTGGACAGCGAGGTGATCTCCTGTCGCGCGCATGCGGATGTGCTGACGAGGCACGGCTATCCGATCACCTCGGAGCAGGTGCTGGTCCGTTTCCTCGGCGTGTCCGAGAAAGACGCGCGGCGGATGGTCGAACAGGAAATCGGCCGCAGCCTCCCGGGTGATCTGGAGCAACAGATCAGTGCGGCCACGCTGCAATTCTACGCCAGCGATCTGCAGCCGATCACCCATGTGGCTGCGGCGATCGGCGCAATCGATCTGCCTAAATGCGTCGCATCGAGCGGCACGCCGGAGAAGATCACTCACGGCCTGACCTGTGCCGGCCTCTACGACCTGCTCGCTCCGCACATCTTCTCAGCGAGCCAGGTCGCACGCGGCAAGCCCGCGCCCGATCTGTTTCTGTTCGCCGCCAAGCAGATGAAAGTCCCGCCGGAACGCTGCCTCGTGATCGAGGACAGCGTCCCCGGGGTAACAGGCGCGTCCGCAGCCGGGATGACCGTGCTGGGCTTTCACGGCGGCAGC
>NZ_AJQF01000295.1:0-4619 GCF_000261705.1 Bradyrhizobium genomosp. III
GCCGCCGGCGCCGGATCGACATTCGATGATATGCGGCAATTGCCGGAGCTGGTCCGACGGATCGAACCGGCCCGCCCCGTGAGGTAGCCTTTGACCGTCATTCCGGGGCACGTGCAGAGCGCGTGAAGCCGGAATCTCGCCCAAAACCTCCGGATTCCGGGACACGACTGCATCGCACCCCGGAATGACGGCCCAGGAGGCTCCATTCGCTGGATTTTCGTCCCTCCAACCTATATTTGAGGGCCGTTCTCCACCACAATTCCGGGTTCCATGACGCCGCCGCGCAAGCTGCACATCAAATCATATGGCTGCCAGATGAACGTCTACGATGCGCAGCGCATGGTGGACACGCTGGCTCCGGAAGGATTCGTGGAGACGGCCAGCGCTGATGACGCCGACCTCGTCATCCTCAACACCTGCCACATCCGCGAGAAGGCCTCCGAAAAGGTCTATTCCGAGCTCGGCCGATTGCGCGTCGCCAAGGACGAGGCCGCGCGCGCGGGCCGCGCGATGCAAATCGCGGTCGCGGGCTGCGTCGCGCAGGCCGAGGGCGAGGAGATCGTGCGCCGCGCGCCTGTCGTGGACGTCGTGGTGGGACCGCAGAGCTATCATCACCTGCCGGAGCTGCTGAAGCGCGCCGGCAATGAAGGCCGCGCGATCGAGACCGAGTTTCCCGCCCAGGACAAGTTCGGCTTCCTGGCTCAGCCCAAGCCCGACGCGATCCGCGCGCGCGGCATTTCCGCTTTCGTCACGGTGCAGGAAGGCTGCGACAAGTTCTGCACCTTCTGCGTCGTACCCTATACGCGCGGTTCGGAAGTCTCGCGCCCTGTCGCCAAGATCGTCGACGACGTGAAGCGGCTTGCCGACAACGGCGTGCGCGAGCTGACGCTGATCGGACAGAACGTCAACGCCTATCATGGCGACGGACCGGACGGAAAAACCTGGCCGCTCGGCAGGCTGCTCGAGCATCTGGCGACAATTCCCGGCATCGCGCGGCTGCGCTATTCGACCAGCCACCCGCGCGACGTCGACGACAGCCTGATTGCAGCCCATCGCGATCTCGGTGCCCTGATGCCGTTCGTGCACCTGCCGGTGCAGTCGGGCTCGGACCGCATTCTGGCCGCCATGAACCGGAAACATACCGCCGATGATTACCGGCGGGTCATCGACCGTTTCCGCGCCGCGCGCCAAGACATTGCTTTTTCATCAGATTTTATCGTGGGCTTCCCCGGCGAGGGCGACCAAGATTTTCTCGCCACCCTCGCGCTTGTCACGCAAATCGGCTACGCTGCGGCTTATTCGTTCAAATACTCCGCCCGGCCGGGAACGCCGGCCGCGGACATGCAGGAGACGGTGTCCCCCGCCGAGATGGACCAGCGATTGGAGCGGCTCCAGGAACTGATCGACAGCCAGCAATCGGCCTTCAACAAGGCTGCGATTGGCTCAACGGTCGACGTGCTGTTCGAGCGTCCGGCCCGGAGGGACGGCCAGATCGTCGGCCGCACCGCATTCCTGCAGCCCGCCCACGTAATGGCCTCGCCCGACATCATCGGACAAATCCTGCCTGTCAGGATCGACAGCCTCGAACGCTACAGCTTTCTCGGTGAGCTCGTGACGCCGCGTGGGGCGCGCGAGCCCGCTTTATCGCCAGCCATCGGAGCCTGAACCCTTGCCAAAAAGCGCATCGGATTCGTCTTCTCTCGCTCCCAGCCGCAAATTTGACCGCGACATGCAAGTTCCGCCCGAGACCCAGGTCGTCATCGACTTCGACGACAACCGCGCCGCTTCCGCGCTGGTCGGCCCCTACGGCCAACATCTGGCGCAGATCGAGCGGCGGCTCGGCGTCGTCGTCGATTCCAAGGGCAACCACATCACGATCGGCGGCACGCGCGACGGCTGCGACGCCGCACGCCGCGTGCTGGAGATGCTCTACGCGCAGGCCGTGAAGGGGCAGGATCTCGACCAGGGCGAGGTTGAGGGCGCGATTCGCGCGGTCATCGCCCAGGGCTCACTGTTCGAGTTCGACGCCAAATCGGCCAAATCGGCGACCTTCGACAGCATCAATCTGCGCAAGCGTCCGGTGCGCGCACGCACCGCCGCGCAGGACTCCTATATCCGCGCGCTGAAGCGCCACGAGCTGGTGTTCGGCATCGGCCCGGCCGGCACCGGCAAGACCTGGCTCGCGGTCGCGCATGCCGCGCAACTGTTCGAGCGCAAGGAGGTCGACAAGATCATCCTGTCGCGTCCGGCGGTGGAAGCCGGCGAGCGGCTCGGCTTCCTGCCCGGCGATCTCCGCGAGAAGGTCGATCCTTATCTTCGCCCGATCTACGACGCCCTCTACGATCTCATGGATGCGCGCATCGTCGAGCGCGCGCTCCAGACCGGCGAGATCGAGATCGCCCCGCTCGCCTTCATGCGCGGCCGCACCCTCACCAACGCCGCCATCATCCTGGACGAGGCGCAGAACACCACGTCGATGCAGATGAAGATGTTTTTGACGCGCCTCGGCGAGAACAGCCGCATGATCGTGACCGGCGATCCCTCGCAGATCGACCTGCCGAACGGCCAGACCTCGGGCCTGGCCGAAGCGACCCGCCTCCTGGGCGGCGTCGAGGGCATCGCCCAGGTTCATTTCAAAGCCGAGGACGTGATCCGCCACGAACTCGTGGCGCGGATCGTCGCCGCCTACGAAGGCTCGCCGCAGCGGCCGGCCGCCGGCAAATCCTGACGAGGCAACAGCCGGACCCAGAGGGCGCGGACACGGCGCCCTTTCGTCCCAGACAACACAATGTCCCATCCCAACCTTCCCATGACCGAGGTCCTCGTCGTCGCCGATTGCTGGCAGCGCGAGCCCGATTCCGAAGCCGTGATCCAGCGCGCGGTTGCGGCCGCCGCTGAGAGTGTCGACGAAGACGTCGCCGAGGCGGAAGTGGCGGTGATGCTGACCGATGATGCCGGCATCCGCACCCTCAACAGCAACTGGCGCGGCATCGACAAGCCGACCAACGTGCTGTCGTTTCCCGCGCTCCAGCCGGAGGGCGAATGGAAGCCGGGCGATGCGCCGCGCATGCTCGGCGATATCGCGATCGCCTACGAGACCATGCGGCGCGAGGCGGACGAGGAACACAAGCCGTTCGACCACCATTTGAGCCATCTCGCCGTGCACGGCTTCCTGCATCTGATCGGCTACGACCACGAGAACGACGGCGACGCCGAGGAGATGGAGGCCCTGGAGACGCAGATCCTGGCTCACCTTGGAATTCCCGATCCCTATGCAGACCGCGCAGGGACACACTGAGATGCCGGACTCCGACCCGATTCAAGACAACCCGCGCCACACGGCCAATCTGCCGGCCGTGGTGACTCAGGGCGAGGTGATGCGCCCGACCGCCGATGGCTGGCTCTTGCGCGCCATCCGCACGCTGTTCGGCTGGAAGGCGGGATCGGTGCGCGACGACCTCCAGGTCGTGCTCGACGCGACGACGCCCGACGACACCGGCTTCTCGGCGGTCGAGCGCACCATGCTGCGCAACATCCTCGGTCTGCACGAGCGCCGCATCGCCGACGTCATGGTCCATCGCGCCGACGTCATCGCGGTGAAGCGCGACATCCCGCTCGGCGAGTTGATGGACCGCTTCGAGAGCGCCGGCCATTCGCGCCTCGTGGTCTACAACGAGACGCTCGATGATCCCGTCGGCATCGTCCATATCCGCGACCTGCTCGCGTTCATGACCGCGCGTGCGCGCGTGTCGGAAGCCACCAAGACCAAGCGCAAGAAGCCGCTGCCGGCCGGGCTCGACCTCCGCGCCGTCGATCTGGCGCTGCCGCTCGAGGAAGCGCGCATCATCCGCAAGCTGCTCTATGTGCCGCCGTCGATGCGGGCGATCGACCTGCTCGCGCAGATGCAGGCCACGCGCATTCACCTCGCGCTGGTGGTCGACGAATATGGCGGCAGCGACGGGCTGGTTTCGCTCGAGGACATCGTCGAGCAGATCGTCGGCGAGATCGACGACGAGCACGACAGCGACGAGCCGCCCTCGATCGTGCGCCTGCCCGACAATGCCTTCATCGCCGACGCCCGCGCCAGCCTCGACGACGTCCGCTCGGTGATCGGTGAGGATTTCGTCACCGGCGAGGCCGGTGAGGAAGTTGAGACGCTCGGCGGCTATCTCGTCAGCTTCGTCGGGCGCCTGCCGGTGCGCGGCGAGGTGATCTCGGGTCCCGGCAATTACGAGATCGAGGTGCTCGATGCCGATCCGCGCCGCGTCAAGCGGCTGCGCATCTCGACGCGGAAGGAGCGTCCCGCGCCGCGCACTCAGCGCGAGAGCCGGCGCCGCGAGGCTACGCCGGACAGCGGTCAATCGCCGGCCAACGACACGCCCACCCCGCCGCCAAGCGACGGGACCGGCCAACAGTGAGTCCGTTCCAGCGACTTCGACAGATTGCGCTTGCCATCATCCTCGCCTGGGGATGGAAGCGCGCCGTCATCGCCATGGGGTGCGGAGCGCTGTCCGTGCTGGCGTTGGCGCCGTTCAACCTCTTCCCGGTGCTGTTCATCACCTTCCCGGTACTGGTCTGGCTGATCGACGGCGCCGGCGCCGGACGCTACGGCGGGGGCC
>NZ_AJQF01000296.1:0-3478 GCF_000261705.1 Bradyrhizobium genomosp. III
GCTACTGGTTCGGGCTCGGCTATTTCGTCCCCGGCCTCTACTGGATCGGCTACGCCTTCTTCGTCGAGGCCGATGTATTCGCCTGGCTGACGCCGTTCGCCGTGCTCGGCCTGCCTGCTTATCTGTCCATCTTCACGGCCATCGGCTTTGCGCTGGCACGCCTGCTCTGGACCAAGAACGCCACGCGCGTGCTTGCGCTTGCGGCAAGCCTCACAATCAGCGAATGGCTGCGCGGTCACCTGCTGACCGGCTTTCCCTGGAATGCGTTCGGCTATGCCCTGTCCGAGTCGCTGCCGCTGGCGCAGACGGCCTCGCTGGTCGGCCTGTGGGGCATGACGTTCCTGACGGTTGCGATCTTCGCGAGCCCCGCGACGCTGATCGACCGCACGCCCGATCGCCGCCTGGCGTGGCGCGTGCCGGCGGCCGCAATTGCGCTCCTGGTTGTCATGAGCATCTTCGGCGCGATCCGCCTGTCGCTGCATCCAACCACGATGGTCTCAGGCGCCAAGCTGCGCCTGATGCAACCGAACCTGCAGCAGGACGCCAAATTCAATTACGCCGCCAAGTCGGAGGTGATGAAAAAATATTTGGCGCTGTCGGACCGCGCCTCCGGCCCGCAATCGACCGGCGTGCGCGATGCCACCATCCTGATCTGGCCGGAATCGGCCTTTCCGTTCTTCCTGACCCGCGAAGCCGATGCGATGGCGCAGATCGCCGATCTACTGCCCAAGGGCACGGTGCTGATCACGGGTTCGGTCCGCGCGCCCGACCTGCCGCGGGGCACGCCGATCACGCGTGCCTATAATTCGATCTACGTGATCGATCACGATGGCAGCGTGCTCGCAGTGTACGACAAGTTGCATTTGGTGCCGTTCGGAGAATTTCTTCCCTACCAGGCACTGATGGAGAAGCTCGGTTTCGAGCAACTGACGCGTGTGCGCGGCGGCTTCATTCCCGGCACGGTGCGGCATGCGCTGCAGGTGCCCGGCGCGCCGCCCGCGCTACCGCTGATCTGTTACGAGGCAATTTTTCCCGGCGAGGTGGCTGGACGCAACGAACGTCCGGGCTGGATCGTGAACCTCACCAATGACGGTTGGTTCGGCATTTCGACCGGCCCCTATCAGCATCTCGAGCAGTCGCGCATGCGCGCGATCGAGCTCGGATTGCCGCTGGTCCGCTCCGCCAATACCGGTATCTCCGCGGTGATCGATCCGGTGGGCCGCACCGTCGCCAGCCTCGGTCTCGGCATCGAAGGCATTTTGGATGCAAGCCTGCCTGCCGCGATATCACCGACGGTCTATGCGCGGGTGGGCGATGTGCCGGCTGCCATGCTCGTCGCGCTGGCCGTGATTCTGGCGGTCCGCCGACGTGTCACCAAGCGGAAGGCCTGATCGCACCGTCGCCGCGGAGGCGGCCGGAAGCTTTTGACAACCGTAGTCCCACGGTTGACAGACTGCACATGGGCTCCCCATTCTGCACCGGCTGCAAAAGACAGTGGGCATTGCTAAATTTCTCCGCAATGTTTCCCAATAAGAGGGTCTGATTTGACGATGCTTGCACCTGAGGCACTCCAGTTGATTGCGCTGAAGGTGGTGTTTGGAGGGCTGAGGAAATGTCGAAAGCGCCCAACCCTGTTGACAAATATGTCGGCAGTCGCGTGCGTATGCGCCGCATCATGTTGGGCATGAGCCAGGAAAAGCTCGGTGAAGCTTTGGGCCTGACTTTCCAGCAGATCCAGAAATACGAGAAGGGTACGAACCGGGTCGGCGCGAGCCGTATCCAGCAGATCGCCGAAATCCTCCAGGTGCCGGTGTCGTTCCTGTTCGAGGGCGGCCCGAGCGGCGTGCCGGGTCCGGACGGCTTCGCAGAAGGCGCCTCGCCTTCCTATGTGTCGGACTTTCTCGCGACGTCGGAAGGACTTGCCCTGACCAAGGCGTTCACGCGAATCACCGATTCGAAGATGCGCCGCTCGATCGTCGATCTCGTCGAGCAGATTGCGGCTCGCGAAGGTCCCGACAAGCGCTGATCGCCATCAGAATGGCGATTTGAGACCGCGTCAAATCTGGCCTATGTCGTCATTTGTGGCCGCGCTTTGATGCGCGTCCGCTTCGATGATGCGATTCAAAGGCACAGATGCGTCCATGGCCAGCTCCAATTGGTTCGATACCCAAACTATTCTCGATGGCATCCGCCGCTGGGTGGAGGTCGAGACGCCGACGGAAGCGCCCGAACAAGTCAACAGGCTGATCTCGATGGTCGCGGAGCAATACCGCGATCTGCCTGTCACGCTCGAACGCGTCGCCGGCGTCGATGGCTGCGGCGATCATCTCATGGCGCGCTCGAATTGGGGGCAGGACCGGCCGGGCATCCTGGTGCTGAGCCACCTCGACACCGTCCATCCCATGGGATTCATCGAGCGCCTGCCGTTCAAGGTCGAAGGCGACGTCGCGTACGGTCCCGGCATCTACGACATGAAGGGCGGCGCCTACATCGCCCATCACGCGTTTCGCGCACTGTGTGCCACAGTCGATCGCTCGCCGCTCGGCATCACGCATTTGTTCACCTCCGACGAGGAGATCGGCAGTCCCACCTCGCGCGCACTCATCGAGACGGAAGGGCGCAAGGCCAAATACGTGCTGGTGACGGAGCCGGCGCGCGATGGCGGCAAGATCGTCACCGGGCGCAAGGGCGTCGGACGCTTCAAGGTATTCATCAAGGGCGTGCCCGCGCATGCCGGCTCGCGGCCGGAAGACGGCCGCAGCGCCGTGCGCGAGCTCGGTAACGTCATCCTCGCTCTGGAAGGGATGAACGACCTGACACGCGGCGTCAGCGTCAATGTCGGCGTGGTGCGTGGCGGCACGCGCCCCAACGTCACGCCGGAAGAGGCCTATGCCGAAGTCGATCTGCGCGTGCCGAGCCTCAAGGACGCAGAGGAGTTCGTCGGCAAGATCCTTGGGCTGACGTCGAAGACCGACGGCGTCACCGTCACGGTCACCGGCGAGCTCAATCGTCCGCCCTACGAGAAGAGCAACGCGGGCGCCTCGCTGTACGAACACGCGAAGACGCTCGCCGGCGAGATCGGCTTCGAGCTGGTGGACACCCACACCGGCGGCGGCTCGGACGGCAATTTCACCGCGGCCCACACCGCGACGCTTGACGGACTCGGCGTCGACGGCAAGGGCGCGCACACTCATTATGAGCAGCTCTATGTCTCCTCGCTCGCGCCGCGCGCGCGGCTGCTCCATCGCCTGTACCAGACGCTGCGATGAGCGAGCGCAAATCAGACCCCGATCGCGATGACAGCGAGCGCGCGTTCTTCGGGCGCCGCAAGGGTCACAAGCTCAGGCAGCACCAGGCCGAGCTGATTGGTCAACTGCTGCCGCATCTGGCGCTCGACATCGACGGTGAGACGCCGGCGGATGCAAGCGAGATCTTCGATCCCGCCGCCGACGATGTGCGGCTCGAGATCGGCTTCGGC